>JBBQIO010000133.1:0-7972 GCA_038325015.1 Polyangia bacterium | reverse complement strand
CCCGCGAGCACCTGCTGCAGCACTTCGAGCGCGTAAATGTCGTCGCTGGCCGCGGCCGGGATGTGATAGGCGCCGATGATCACCGGCAGTCGCACCGGCAGGTTGAGCTGCGCCTCTTTGAACTTGGTTTGCGCCGGCTCGACGGACTTTTTGTGCACCGCTTCGCGGCCGCGCGAAAGCACGCCGAAGTGGCGATCCACCAGCGTCCGCACCTGCGCTTCGTCGGCGTCGCCGACGACAATCAAGTAGGCGTTGTTGGGTTGATAAAACGCGTCGTAAAAAGCCCGGCAGTCGGCGACGGTCACGGTGTCGAGCATCTTGGCTTCGCCGATGGCGAACTGCCGATACGGGTGAACCGTGTAAGCCAGGTGCAGGACCTTGTCCAAGGCCTGGGACACGGGATTGTTCTCCAGCGTCTGGCGCAGCTCCTCTTTGACGACCTGCCGCTCGGAGTCGATGGTCTTTTGCGTCAGCACCAGCCCGCGCATGCGCTCGGCTTCGAGCTTGAGTGCGAACTCCAGAGCGCTCGGCGGCACGGCGTCGTAGTAGCCGGTGAGATCATCCTCGGTGAAGGCGTTTTCGTTGCCGCCGACCGAGTCGACGAAGCGCGCGTGCTCCTCGGGCATAACGTGTCGCGAGCCCTTGAACATCATGTGCTCGAACATGTGCGCGATGCCGCGCTTGTCGGCCGGCTCGTCCTTGGATCCGGCGTGGTAGTAGACCTGGACCGTCACCACCGGCGCTTTGTGGTCGGCCAAGTAGAGCACCTTGAGGCCGTTGGCGAGCTGCCACTGCTTGACGTCGGGTGCGGCCGTGCCCACTGTCTTGTTGGCCGCGCGCGCTGACGTCGACAGGCCGAGCGCGGTCAAGGCAACGATGAGGATGGTTCGCTTCATGGCTGACTCCCTCGTTTGAACGGAAAAGATGCGCGGAACTTTGGGACAGATAGGCCGTTTTGGCAAAGCTATTTGCCCCGGGACTAGTTGGCCCCCGGGATTATTTGGCTTGATAGGCGCCGATGTCGTAGCGCGGACCGCGCGCGGCTCCGAGGAGATCGTGCGTTGGCGCGCTGACGCCAGTGACAATCGACGTGCCGCCGCCCAGGAGCGAGCAGGGAGCGGTGCCGCTCTTACTGACCGCGTCGTTGTTCGGGTAGCCGACGAACAGCTGACCGGTCTGACAGCCGGTGAGATCACGATTGGCTTGCACTGCGCTGGTGGTGACCCCGACGTAGGCCGATGAAAAGGGGTTGCATCCGGCTTCGGTGATCTGCGTCGTGCCGGCGTTGTCGTAGAGGACGGTGTTGCCAACCGCGGTCGTCGTGCTGCACGCCATGCCGGATGACATGACCAGCGTGGTGGCGCTGTTGCCGACGATGGTGCAGTTGATGAGCTCGGTCTGGCCAATCTGGCCGGCCATGCTGATGGCTACGCCGCCGACCGCCGAGCCGTCGTGCATGCTGGCCGACGAATCGAGCGAGCCATTGCCGGCGATCAACAAATTGGTCACCGTGAAGTTGACGCCCGTGAGCTGCACGCCGCCGCCGGCGTTGTTCAGGATCCGATCGGCGTCGAGTATGACTGCACATTTGGTGCGAGCATCGACGCCCAGGCCGCTCATGTTCTGCACCGTCGAACGGATCAGGTTCAGGTTGGTGTGGGTGAAATCGGCGCCCTGCCCGTTACACACCACGCCGTCGATCGCGGTGCCCTTGCCGGTGCCGTCGAAGAGGAAGCCGTCGAGCTTCATACTCACGGTCTTGCCGATGGCGCCATTGAGCGTGATAGGCGTGGCCAGCGACGAATGGATGACCGCGCCGACGCCGACCGCGTTGACCACGTCGTTGCTCCCCTGAGCGGTGACGATCACGCCTTCGCTGTAGCCTTTGCCGGCCAGGACGATGACCGTTTTGCCGTTGTTCGCCTTGGAGCCGTCGAGCCCGGCCTGCACTGTGCAGTACGGCGTGGCGAACGCACCGCTGCCGCCGTCGTCGCAGCTGGGATTGCCGCTCTCGACATAGAGCAGGCTGGCTGGGTCGGCGCATGCACCGATACTGCACAAGCCACTGGCACAGTCGGCGTTGTTCATACACGCTGCACAGCGCCCAGTGCTCAAATTGCACGCCTGGCCGCTGGCCAGGCAGTCCGTCTTGGACAGGCACTCGACGCAGCTCCCCGACGGAGCGCACAGCGGCGTGTCTGGGTGTGCCGCGCAAGGGCCGGCAGCTTGGCCGGCGTCCGGGGGCAGCCCAGGCGAAGCCGACGGTGACGGCGACGGCGACGCGACGTAATTGCACGGCCGGCAGCTGCCGTCGACACACAGCGGACGGCTGAGCGTCGGGCACTCTAGCGAGGTGGTGCATTCGGGCAAAAGATCCGGCGGCGAGAGCGCGTCCACGGTGCTGCCGCCGTCGTCGTCGGCGAGGTCGGGTATGCCAGCGTCGGTGCGTCCGGCTTCGTTGCGGACGATCTGATCGCAAGCGGTGCGCGTGCAGGCAGCGCCCAAAAGCGCGACGCACGTCATTAACCACCGCCGCCATTTGGAATTCATGCGCTGGGCGATGCTACACCAGAGGTCGAATTCACGATGGATTGACCCGCTGTAGCAATCGAGCTTGCACTGAACAAATTTTCAGGTAGCATGGGCTTCTCGGCTGGTGAGGTGCTCATGCGTAGCCAGCTCAAAGACCTCTCGGCGCTTCGCTCCGCGCTACGTTCGACCACGCCCGCCCCCGTCGATCCGGCCGCCGCGGCGTGCTCGTGGTGTCTGGCCGAGCTGGCCGGACGCTTGACCGAGCTATGCGGTCACGGGGCGAGCGCGCAGCTCACATTGGCCTTTGGTTTGGTGATCGAAGCGCAGCGCAACCGTGAGCCGGCGGCGTGGATTATCGATGCCCAGAGCAGCTTTTTCCCGCCCGATGCGGCGGACGGCGGTGTCGATCTCGAACAGCTACTGGTGGTGCGAGCCGAGTCGGCGACCATCGCCGCACGCGCCGCCGATCAGCTCGCCCGCTCGGGCGCATTCGGCTTGGTGGTGCTCGACGTCGGAGCGCAACGTGTGCCCGAGGCGCATCTGTCGCGGCTCCTCGGCCTGGCGCAGAAGCACGCCACGGCGATCCTGTTTTTGACCAGCTCGACGGTCGCTTCCTTGGGCTCGCTCATCTCGCTGCGCGCCGAGGCGCGACGGAGCCGCGTCCCCGGGCAGAGCGACACTTTTTTGTGCGAGCTGGTGGTGGTCAAAGACAAGCGCCGGGCGCCCGGCTGGACGCACCAGGAGATCTGCCGTGGACCGACTGGCCTGCGTTGAAATTCCCGCGCTGCCGCTGCAGCTTTTGGCCCGCCGCCACCCTGACTGGACGGCGTATCCGATGGCCGTGGTCGACCGAGACCAGCCGCAAGGGCTCCTGTTGTGGGTCAACGAGAGAGCGCGCGCCGTCGGTGTTTTGCCCGGGCAGCGCTATGCCGCGGCGCTGTCACTTTCGTACGAGCTGCGCTGCGCCGAAGTCCCCCCGAGCGAGATCGCCGAGGCGGTGGCCGCGACCACCACCGTGCTGCGCCGTTTTTCGCCCGAGATCGAGCCCAGCCCAGTGGAAGAGACCCCGGGGATTTTTTGGCTGAATGCCAGCGGGCTCTTGCGCCTTTATCCATCGCTCGAGACGTGGGGCAAAGCGGTCGTCGCGGCGCTCAAAAAAACCGGGCTGGAGGCGCGCATCGCCATCGGCTTTCACCGTTTTGGCGTCTATGCGACGGCCAAGTCGCAGCGGCCGCGGGTCGTCGTTTTCGCGGACGAGGAGGGCGAGCGCGCCGCGGTGCAGCGCACGCCGCTTTGGCGCATCGGTCTTGCGCCCCATATTTTGGCGCAGCTCGCCCGGCTGGCGGTGCGCACGGTCGGCGATTTTTTGGCCCTGCCGGCGGGCGGGATTCGGCGCCGTTTCGGGGTCGAGGCCCATCGTCTCCATCAGCTTGGGCTGGGCGCCTGGGCGCCGCTTTTACCTCAAGCCGCCATCGAGCCGACCGAGCGCGTGCTCGAGCTCGACGACGCCGAGAGCGATTTTTTGCATCTGACCTTTTTGGTCAAGCGTGAGCTCGACCCGCTCATCGAGCAGTTGGCTGCGCGCGGCCAGGCGATTCTGCAGGTGACGCTGACGCTCTATTGTGAGGATTTCGCGTCGCGTGAAAAAAAGACCCTCATAGAGACCGTCAAATCGAGTGAACCTACACTCGACAGCATTCAATTGTTGGGGTTGGTGCGGCTGCGCCTCGAATCGCTGCAGCTCGGCGGCGGTGTCACTCGCTTGACCGTGCATGTCGATGGCGTGCCGGCCACGCGTGAGCAGCTGGCGCTGTTAACGCAAAAACCACGGCGCGATTTACGGGCGGCGGCGCGAGCGGTGGCGCGACTGCGGGCCGCGCTGGGGCAAGCGGCCGTGGTGCGGGCCGAGCTGCGACCAGCACATCTGCCCGAGGCGCGCTTTGCCTGGAGCGAATATGGGCCAGAGATCGCACCGGTCTTGCCTTTGGAATCGTCGCAGTCGCGCTCGCTCATTCGTCGCATCTGGACCAAGCCACAACCGCTGCCGGCGCGGCCGGCGCGCGAGCCCGACGGCTGGCTGCTCGAGGGCATCGCCGCGGGGCCAGTGGTGCAGTCGTGCGGGCCGCATCTGATTTCGGGCGGCTGGTGGCGCACCGAAGTCGAGCGCGATTATTACTATGCCGAGCTTCGTGCAGGGACAATGCACTGGGTTTATTACGATCGGCGGCGACGAACCTGGTTCAGCCAAGGGCGCGTCGAATGACTGACCCGGTTTTTTTCACTGGGAGCGGTCGGGGGTCGAACGCACCATGAGCTACGTACCTTTATGGTGTAAGAGCCATTTTTCATTTTTGGAGGGCGCCAGCCACCCGGATGAGCTGGTCGAGGCGGCGCACCGACAGGGGCTGCGCAGCCTGGCCCTGACCGACCGCGACGGCGTCTATGGCATCGTCCGCGCGCACGAAAAAGCCATCGAGCTGGGCATCGATTTGATCATCGGTGCGGAGGTCACGGTCGACGGAGCCACGGCCGAAACGCCCCCCTCGACCCTGGTTCTGTTGGCGCAAAACCGGGACGGCTATGCGCAGCTCTGTCGCCTCTTGACCATCGGCCGCCGCCGCGCGCCCAAAGGGCAGAGCTTGGTGACCTGGCAAGAAGTGCAGAGTCACTCCTCCAATCTTATTGCCCTGTGGGGTGGCGACCGCAGCCTCTTGGTCGGCCTGGCCGACCCAAGCAAAGTGGCGCACGGCCTCAAAGAGGCTTTCGCTGACCGGCTGTACGCCATGGTCACGCGTCACCGACGCGCCGAGGAGGTGGTCGAGGAGGCTCGCTTGCGGGAGCGGGCGGCTTACTTCGAGCTGCCGATCGTCGCCGGCCAGGAGGTGCTCTATCACCTGCCGTCGCGCCGGCCACTGCAGGACGTTCTGACCTGCATCCGAAACGGCGTCACCCTTTATCAAGCCGGCCGACTCATCAAGCCCAACGCCGAGCACGATCTCAAGAGCCCGCACGCCTTTACTCAGCTCTACGCCGACGATCCTTTGGCGCTCGCCCGCACCATCGAAGTGGCCGCGCGCTGCCGCTTTTCCCTGACCGAGCTGCGCTATCGCTATCCATCGGAGCGGCTGCCCGATGGCAAAACCTCGACCGAGTGGCTGCGCGAGCTGACACTGGCCGGCGCGCGTGATCGCTATGGCGACGAAATCCCCGCCGCGGCGCTGGCGCAGATCGACAAGGAGCTCTTGCTCGTCGAGGAGCTCGACTACAGCGGCTATTTTCTGACCATGTACGAGATCGTCGAATTTTGCCGGCGACAAAACATCCTGTGCCAGGGGCGCGGATCGGCGGCTAATTCGGTGGTTTGTTATTGCTTGAAAGTCACCGCCATCGATCCGGTGCGAATGAATTTATTGTTCGAGCGCTTTATTTCGCGAGAGCGCGCCGAACCGCCGGACATCGACCTCGACATCGAGCATGAGCGACGCGAGGAGGTGACTCAGCACGTCTATGGCAAATATGGCCGCGACCACGCCGCGATGGTTGCCAACTTCATTCGCTATCGCGCGCGCTCGGCGGTGCGCGACGTGGGCAAAGTGCTCGGACTGTCCGAGACCAGCCTCGACCGGCTGGCGCGCATTTTATCGCACCACGACACCATCGACGGAGCGATGGCCCATTCGGGAATCGATGTCGCCGCGGGGCAGCTCGCCCACTTTTCGCGGCTGACCCAAGAAATCCTCGGAGTGCCGCGCCATTTGTCGATCCACCCTGGCGGTTTTCTGTTGGGGCACGAGCCGGTGTCGAATTTCGTGCCGATCGAAAATGGCACTATGGAAGACCGCACCGTCATTCAATTCGACAAAGACGACGTCGAATCGCTACGGCTGTTCAAGGTCGACCTACTGGGGCTGGGCGCGCTGACCCATTTACATCGCACATTCGATCTATTGGATAAACACCACACTAAAAAATGGTCTTCGATGGCCGATATCCCCGAAGGGGATCCGGCCACGTACGACATGATTTGCAGCGGCGATACCGTGGGCGTGTTTCAAATCGAGAGTCGGGCGCAGATGGCCATGCTGCCGCGCCTGCAGCCGCGCACCTATTACGACCTGGTCATCGAGGTCAGCATCGTGCGGCCGGGGCCGATCACCGGCGGCATGGTGCATCCCTATTTGCGCCGGCGATTCGGCCAAGAGCCGATCGACTATCCGCACCCCAGCCTGGAGCCGGTGTTGAAAAAGACGCTGGGAATTCCGCTATTCCAAGAGCAGGTCATGAAGCTGGCGGTGGTCGCGGCCGACTACACGCCGGGCGAGGCCGACCAGCTGCGGCGCGATATGGCGGCGTGGCGGCGCGACGGCCGGATTGCACAGCACCGCGATCGCTTGGTCAGTCGCATGCAGAAAAAGGGCATCGCCGTTGAGTTCGCCGAACGGGTTTTTCAGCAGATTTGCGGCTTCGGCGAATATGGTTTTCCCGAGAGCCACGCGGCCAGCTTTGCGCTCATCAGCTATGCCGGCTCCTATTTGAAATGCCACTATCCGGCGGAGTTCACCTGTGGACTCTTGAATGCGTTGCCAATGGGGTTTTATTCGGCAGCGACGATCATCGAGGATGCCAAGCGCCACGGCGTCGAGGTGCGGCCGATCGACCTAGCGCAGAGCGATTGGGATTGCACGCTGGAGCGTTCATTGGACTCCTCGACGCCACCGACGTTTGCCATTCGCATGGGCCTTCGCTTCGTCAAAGGGCTGGGGCAAAAAGAGTGGGCGACCATCGAGCGCCATCGCCCCTTCGAGTCGATCGAAGCGCTGGCCGCCAGCGGCCTCAATGAAAAGGCGATGTCCGCCCTCAGCGAGGCCGGCGCCTTGACGTCGCTCTCCACGTCGCGACGCTCGGCGCTCTGGGAGTCGCTCGGGCTGGCGCGCGCCCGACCCACGCCGCTTTCCGTCGACCACGAGCCACCATCGAGCTTTGCGCCATTGAGCGAGCGGGAGGTCATCGGCTGGGACTACCGCGCGAGCAGCCACAGTACACATGGCCATCCGCTGGCCCCGCTGCGCGAGGCGTTGTCGGCCCAGGGGCTGCCGGACGCGCGCATGGTGACGACGCTTCCGCACGGCCGACGTGTGCGCTATGCCGGATTGGTCATCTGTCGGCAGCGACCGGGGACCGCGTCGGGCGTCACCTTCATGACGCTGGAAGATGAAAGCGGCTTCGTCAATGTCGTACTCTGGACTCAGGTGTTCGAGCGCTATTTGATTGTCGCCAAGACGCAGTCGTTTTTAGGCATTACCGGCAAGCTGCAGAAGCAAGACAACGTGGTCCATTTGGTGGCCGAAGCGCTGTGGATTCCCGAAATTCCCGGCATGCCGGTGCCGGAAATCGACAGCCGCGACTTTCATTGAAATCCCGCACAATGGCGCGAGACGAA
>JBBQIO010000132.1:0-7991 GCA_038325015.1 Polyangia bacterium | reverse complement strand
AAACGCTGGGCTCGGTCGCCGCGCACACGACGCGACTGGCGCCATGCCCAGTGCTGGTGGTGCGGGCCAAGGACATGAGTGGGCTCGTGGCCACCCCGCGGATCGATCCGCCGTGCTCGGGGTGCGTCGCTGCGCGCGTCAAGACCGATGGCGCCCAGTGGTGGTGCGCGGCTCATTCCGAAGCGCGCGAGCCGGCCCACACCTACTCGTTCAGCGGGCGCCTCGATCCAGCGATTCCACGCAATCACGTTCTTTAAACATTCGCCCAGGCAGCCCTCAAAGAAGAGGAACAGCGGGGCCTCATGCCGAAGCGAAGACCACAATCGTATTGAGGACGGTCACGACGGCGTCGCCGATTGCGATGTCGCGCAAGAACGGGGATTTGGTGTAGCCCGCGCGGTGCACCACCACATCAATCGTGAATTGCGACAGGTTGGCCATACCAAAGAATGCAAATGCGGTCCACGTGGTGGAAAAATACAGACAGAGCGCGGCGAAACCGACCAGCGCAAAGTTGAGCGCGCCCAAGAATTTAAACACTTGGGCGGCGATCTCGGAAACGGGACGCACACTGGTGTAACGGGCGAGCGTGCGCGCCGGAAAAAACAAGAAGTGGTACGTGGCGAGTCCGTGCCAGACGAGATTGATGGCCATCACGCCAATCAGGAGCGGCTTCACGCGCTGGTGATAACACAGCGATGCCCAAAGTACAGACGTGCCACGCGTAGCTCGGATCGCGCTCTGGCGCGACTCTGTTTAGGGCCCGCGTATGAATAAATCGCTCGTTCTCGCTCCCGATGCATCCCGGCTAGCTGCGTTGCTCCTCGGTTACTGGCCGACGGGCCAGCTCCCTCCTTGCGCCTTGCCATCCGGGCGCCTCGGGACCGAGCTTCGATCGATTTATTCATACGCGGGCCCTTAGTGCCGTGCGAGCCAGACGTCGATCTCGTGGACGCTTTCCTTTTGCAGCGGATCAGCGGCGAGCGCCGTTCGCGCAGTCCCGGCCAGGCGCATGGCTTCGGCTGGCTCACTGGTCAACAGCGCTTGCGCCAATGAGAACTGGGCGGCGGCCAACGCGGGCGACTTGGCGGCGCTCAAAAGGGGCAGCGCCCGCTCGAGCAGCGGACGCGCGTGCGCCATGTCTTTGGCGTCGACATAGGCCGCCCCGACCTCGGCCAGCGTCGCGGCCGTGTCGGGATGAGCCGGCCCGAGCGCCTTGGTGCGCAGCGTCAGTGCACGCTGCAAAAAGGGAATGGCGCGCTTCGGATCGGACTCGCGCAGGGCGCCACCGTAGTTGTAGACGAACTGGTAGAGCTCGAGATTGTCGTGACCCACGGCCTTTTCGGCAATGGCCAGGGCGCGCGCAAACGTTTCGAGGCCCTCGGGTTTCCGACCGAGTCGCCACAGCGCGCCGCCCATGTTGACCAGCGCCTCGGCGACCTGAGTACTGTCGGCTCCGAACGCTTTGGTCATCGTCGTCACGACGCGTTGATCCATGGCCAGCGCGAGCTCACCCTGGCCCGTCTCGTCGTACACGTTGGCCAAGTTCATCAGCGCCACCGCACAGTCCGGGTTGTCCTGGCCCTCGGCCTCGACCAAAATCGCCAGCGCTTTTTCGTCGGTGGCACGCGCCTCATCGAGGCGGTTCATGTGGTCGAGCACCGACCCCTGATTGACCAGGATCTGCCCCACCTTGAGGCTGCGGGCGCCGTGCACGCGTTCCTGAATTGCCTGCGCGCGACGCCCCAAGGCCAGCGCCTGTTCGTAGTGTCCGCGCTGATTCTCGATGGTGGATAGGGTGTCGAGCAGCTCGGCCACGTCGGGATGATCGGCGCCGAGCAGTCGTTCGCGCAGTGACAATGCACGCTGCAGTTGGTCGGCCGCGGCGTCGAGCTTGCCCTGGCGCGACAGGACCAAGCCGCGCGCGCGCAAAAGCAGCGCCTCGAGTCGCGGATCGCCGCCCATGCCCAGAAGCAGGCTGTCCGCGTGCTGCAGACAGGCCAGCGCTTCGTCGAAGTGCGGCTCTTGTACCCCGAGCATGAAGGCCAGGTAGCTCCACGCCTCGACCGCGACCGAGATGTGACGCCCCGCTTCGGCGGCGGAGAGCGCTTGGCGCAACGACGTCTCACCGGCGACCGGCGTTGTGCGGTAGTCGATCATGCCGCGCTCGAGCAGCGCCTCGGCCTCCACGGGCGCGTAGCCGAGCCGATGCGCATCGTCGGCTGCGCTCTGGGCGATCGGCGCGGCAGCCAGCCGCTGCCCGGCGCTGCGATAGGCGCGCGATCGGGCCAGGCGCGTGCGCACCTCTTCGATGGCAGAGCGCAACTTGGCCGGCGCAGCCAGGGGTGCGCGCAAGGCCGTGACCGCGGTGCAGTCGGCGATGCTGCTCAGGCCAGCGACCGATTGTCCGCCGCGCTCGACGAGGGCAGCGTCGGCGCGCGCCAGGACGTCGGTCAGGGTGTCGAGCTCATCGACGCGGCGATCGAGACACTGCAGCTCGAGATCGCGGAGCTCTCCCGAGGTCGCCGTCGAGGGCGCGCGACAGACCTGCTCGCGCACACCGCTCCATTGATGAACATAGCCATCGAGCGCACCGAGCACCGATGCCAGCGCCGCCGTCGCGTCAGCGTGACCGGGAGTCGAAAAGGCCCGCTGCAGCGCCGCGCGCCGTCCCGGATTCCAGGCCGCGTCCAGGCGTCCGTCGGCCCGCAGGCAGCGATGCAGCTCGCTCTTTTGGATGCGGCTCATCGACAGGGGAACGGCCGCGATCAGCGCGGCTGCCAGCACGCCCAAGGCCACGGCCCGCACGCGCGCCGGCGGGTCCCGCTCGAGCGCAACGAGCAGCGCATCCATGTCGGGCCAGCGATCTTCGCGACGCGGCGCCAGGCCGCGCCGGACCACGCTCCACAGGCGCGCCGGGGCACTGCCGGACCGCGGCCGGGCGACCTCACCGGCCAAGATGCGTTCGGCGCGCTCACGCACTGTTGCACCCACAAACGCCGGCGAGCCGTACAGCGCCTCGTAGAGCGCAACGCAGAAGCTGAACTGATCCGAGCGCGGATCGCTGTGCTCGCCGCGCATCTGCTCGGGTGCCATGTAACCCGGGGTTCCGACGACGGTGTCGCGGCTCTGGGAAAGCTGTGATGGCGTGGCATTGCCGGTCGTCGCGTCAGTCAACGCGCGCGCCAAGCCAAAGTCGGCGACGCGAGCTCGCCCGTCGCTGCCGACCAGGACATTGTCGGGTTTGAAGTCGCGATGCACCAAGCCCGCGGCATGCGCCGCCGCCAAGCCATGCCCGGCCTGCGCGTAGACCCGGACGACGTCTCGCCATCCGCGCCCCTTGGCAAAACCGCGCAGCGTCGGCCCCTCGACAAATTCCATGGCCAGGAACAGCCGCGCCTCCGCGCGACCGGCGTCGTGTACGGTCACCACATTGGGATGGGCCAAGAGTGCCAACCGCCGCGCCTCGCTGAGTAGGCGCTCTTCGTCGGCCGCGTCATAGCCCCGCAAAAGCTTGAGCGCGACCTTGCGTTCGAGCTTGGCGTCGTAGGCGGCGTACACCACACCCATGGCGCCAGCGCCGACCCGCCCGAGCACGAGGTAGCGATCGATACGCGCCCCGGTTTCGAGCGGCTCGTCTGCAGCACGGGCCGCGCCGCTTTCCGCCTGCGTGATCGTGCTCGCCGCGGCCGCGGGTATTTGGTCCTCTCCCGCCATCGCTCCATCATGCCATGCCGCGTTTGCCGCCGCCGTTTGGCGCCGTTTGCCGGCGTTGGCGGCGACGATGGGTTATCGTCGATCGTGGATCCCGTGACCGCGTGCCCATCGGAGAACGAGCTCGCCGCGTTTCTCGACGGACACGCCGAGCCCGCCCTGCGTCGCCACCTCGGCGATTGTGCGTCGTGCCGGAGCCTGACCGGCGAGCTCTTGCGCTCTCTGTCGCCCGCCGTCGCAGCGCCGGAGCCCGGTCGCATCATCGGTAGCTACGAGCTGGGCGCCGAGCTCGGGCGCGGCGGAATGGGCGTGGTGTTCCGTGCCACCGACCTCCGTTTGCGCCGTCCAGTGGCGATCAAGTTTTTGGCCGCACGACTCCTGGGCGACGTCGATGCGGTGCTGCGCTTTCGTCGCGAGGCGCAGGCGGTCGCCGGGTTGCGCCATCCCAATGTGGCCGCGCTGTTCGAGGCCGGCGAGAGCGACGGCCTGCACTATCTGGTGTTCGAGCTGGTCGACGGGATGCCCCTGACCGAGCGCATCGGCAAATCGCCGATGGCGGAAAAAGATGCGCTGCCCATCTTGATCCAGCTGGCCAGCGGAGTAGCCGCGGCGCACGCCGGCGGCATTGTCCATCGCGATCTCAAACCGTCGAACGTCATGGTGCAGTTCGACGGCGCCATCAAGCTGCTCGACTTCGGCCTGGCCAAGCTCACCGACGAGGTGGCCCACTCGATCGAGCGCATCACGCTGACCAAAGAGGTGCTCGGCACGCTGGCCTACATGGCACCCGAGCAGCAGGCCGGCCGTGCCGATGATCCGCGCGTCGACCTGTGGGCGATCGGCGCCGTCGCCTACCACATGCTGGCCGGTAAGCCGCCCTTCGGCTTTTCCCCGGCGGACATTGCGCGGGCACAGGTGACCTACCAGCTGGCCCCGCTGCGCAACGTCTCGCCCGATCTAGCGACGCTCGTCATGCGCTGTCTGTCGGAGGATGCGAATCAGCGGCCGGCCACTGCGCAGCTGGTCGCCGATGACCTCGGCCGGATCGCGCGCGGCGAGCCGACGTTGACCCGA
Organism: Polyangia bacterium; assembly: GCA_038325015.1. Classification (GTDB taxonomy): domain Bacteria; phylum Myxococcota_A; class Polyangia; order Palsa-1104; family Palsa-1104; genus JBBQIO01. The sequence goes on along the minus strand of JBBQIO010000132.1, from coordinate 3,203 downwards.
CCCACGAGTGTCACCTACCGCCTGCGCAAGTCGCTGGGGCGCCATCGCGCGCTCACGGCAGTCAGCCTGGTGGCGCTCGTAGCGATCGTCTCGCTCGGCGTCTACGGATTGAACGTTCGACGCCACGCCAATGAGCGCGCGCGGCTGGCGCGGGAGCTGGGTCGCGGCGCGCAGCAGATTCGCTCGACGTTGCGCAACGCGCATCTGATGCCGCTCCACGACACGCGCCCCGAGCGAGCCACCGTCGCGACCCAAATGAAGCAGATCGAGGACGAGATGCGCGGCGCCGGACGCGAGGGTCAGGGACCCGGCAACGCTGCCCTCGGCGAAGGGTGGGAGGCGCTCGGCGACTTTGCACAAGCCCGCACGCATCTCGAAGCGGCGTGGAGCGCCGGCGAGCGCGGACCCGATCTGGCCGCCGCGCTCGGCTTCACTCTGGCCACGATCTACGACGACGAAGCGCAGCGCGCGCGTCACCTGCCGGATGCCAAAGCGCGGCAGCAACAAAAAGAGGAGCTCGATCGCACGCTTCGCGATCCCGCCCTCCTCTATCTCCGTGCCGCCACCGGGGCGAATGACACGACGCCGGGCTATGTCGCCGCGCGCATCGCGCTGTTGGAGCGTGACTACGCGCGCGCCCTGTCGCTCGCTGAACAGGCCTTTGCCCAATCACAGTCGCTCTATGAAGCCGGGATCGTAGAGGCCGCCGCGCTCTACGGCCTCGGTCGCGAGGCATGGAGCAAAGAGAACGGTCACGCCAAAGCGCGCGAGCTGTGGGGGCGCATGCGCAGCGTCGACGATCGTGTGCTCGACATCGCCCGCAGCGACGAGGCGGCCTATCAGACCATCGCGAGAGCCGAGCTCGATACGGCGATCTTTTTCGCCCTCGAGCGCACCGATGCCTCCGCGCTGGAGCTGCGCATCGTCGCCATGGCGGAGCACGCGGTCACGGCGCGTCCGGATCTGGCACCCGCGCAGGAGTTCCTGGGCAGAGTGCTGTACGTGCGCGGACAGAACGCGCTCGATCTCAATCGCGATCCCCGGCCATTCGTCCAGCCCTCCGTCGCTGCGTCGCGACGCGCGCTGGCCCTCGATCCCGACGATTCCGTCGCCGTGCGTCAGGTGGGCAACGCCAGCTACCTGGTCGGCGTCTGGCGCCAGATGCATGGCCAGGATCCCGAGCGCGACTTTGCCGAGGCGTCGGTCTGGCACGAGCAGTCGCTCAAGATGCGCGCGGACACCGACACCTACCGTGCCCTCGGCGTAACCCTGGGCTCACTGGCCGACTGGCAGGCCGCCCACGGAAACAATCCCATACCGACGTGCGAACGGGCGATCGCGCTCCAGGAGCAGGCACGAGCGCGCAATGAAGATCGCGATCGCGAGACGAGCATCGCTGGCCTCCTGACCATCGAGGCCGGCTATCTCGATCGCAGCGGCGGCGATCCACTGCCCACCCAAGCGCGGGCGATCGAGGGGTTCCGCAAGGCGGCCCCCAAGGACGGCCTGTGGGAGACGCGGGCCTATCTGGCGGACGCCTATTGTGATCAGGCGCTGTACCGACTCAAGCGCGGCCTGGCCCTGGGGATCGAGCTGAGGGAGGCGCATAGCGAAATCGCCAAGGCGCGCCCCGAAGGGGCGGCCCCCTACTACTTCACCGTCGTGCAAAAGCTGGCGTTGGTCGAAGCGCTGGCGGCGCTCCTCGACGGCAAAGACTGTCGGCCGTGGGAGGCACAGGTCACCAAGGCAGGCGCCGAAGCGCACGCCGCCGATCCGACCTACGCATTCGCTCCGCGGTGGAATGCGGAGATGGCCCTATTGTCGGCGCGTGCCGATGTGCAGCATGGAACCTCGCCCGAGGCGGCGCTGCGACGCGCCCGTGTTGCGATGGACCAAGCGGTCAAGCTCAACAGCTCCGATTCGGACAGCTTGGTCACCGCCGCCGAGGTGCGTCGCCGCCTGGCCGAAGGGGCCCAATCGCACCATCACTCGCCGGACGCGGATCTGGCCGCCGCCAACGCGCTCCTCGATCGTGCCACCCATGACACGCCGCGGATTGCGCGCGCCCGCGCCGAGCGCGCTGCGCTGTTGCGAATCGCCGCCTTGGCCAACCACGACGCTGCGCTGGCCGAGCGCGCGAACGCCGAGCTGGTCGCCGCACGCGCAATCGACCCACTCGTCGACTTCATCGATGTGCGATTGGCGGCAAAATGAGTGTGTTCGGCGACGCGCTGGCCATCGTCTTGTCGAGCGACGAGAGCGCGGCGCTGGCCGAGGTCATGAAGCGCGCACGCCGAGTCGGCATCGAGATTTCCGACGACGCGTTCAGCATTCATCTGGCCAAGCACGTCAACCGGGCGGTTCCACTCGAAGCCTGGCTGAGCGCACTGCATGCCGCGGATCTCTCTTTAGCGCTCGGCTGCACGCTCGGCCTGCCCGCCGCGATGGCAGCGTTCGATTCCGAGGTTCTTTCGCAGCTCGGCAGCTTCTTGACACGCCTCAAACAGCCGGCCGCATTCATCGAAGACCTGGCGCAGCTCCTGCGCGAGCAGCTCTATCTGGGAGCCGGCGCTCGGCCGCCTAAGCTGCTCGAATATGCCGGGCGCGGCAGCCTGGTCAACTGGCTCCGTGTATTGTCAATGCGCACGGCGATCGACCTCTTGCGCAAGCGCACCGAAATCCTGCGGGACGCCAACGAGATTCTCGAAGAGGTCGCCGAGACCGGGGGCTCGGACCCCGAGCTGGCCTTTATTCGACAGCGATGTCGCGCCCACTTCAACGCCGCACTCGAACAGGCGGTCGCCTCGCTCTCGGACGAGGAGCGAATGCTCCTCAGGCTACATTTTTTGGAAGGGGTGACGCTCGACGAGCTAGCGCCCATCGTCCAGGTGCATCGCACGACGGTGGCCCGCCGCATCGCCGCGGCTCGGCGTCAGCTGATCGAGCAGGGCCGTCACTTTTTGGCCGAGCGGTTGGCGCTGACGCCGAGCGAGCTACAAAGCATGGTGCGAATGATGTCGAGCCGATTCGAGCTCAGCTTAAAGGGGCTGTTGGCACCTTAATTAATAAAGGTGCCAACACAGTCTCCGCGCTATTGCAGATGCAGCAGATATACATAGGGCGCCGCAGACCGCCCGCCTGCCACCCACCCTTGGTACCCGCTACTCGTGTTCTTGATCGCCATCCGATAGATGATCGTGCCG
>JBBQIO010000131.1:0-8102 GCA_038325015.1 Polyangia bacterium | reverse complement strand
CGCAGCCGAAGATTCGCCCGAGCCCAAACCGGCCGCATCGCGTGCCGCCGAAGCCCCCTCGCTCGTCGCTGCTGTCGAGCGCAAACATCGATTTTATGTGGCCGCGCTGGCGCTGCTCGGGCTCGTCCTTTATCTGCCGCGTCTGGGGGCGAGTGGATTCTGGGACCCCTACGAGATCCGCATCGCCGACGCGGCCAAGGGGCTGCTCGCACCGCACGCGCTGTGGAACGTGCCGCTGGCTGGACGGCCTCCGATGCCGGTGTGGCTGGTGGGCATCGGCTTTCGGCTGTTCGGGGTCAGCGAATTGAGCGGGCGTCTATTGATCGCGCTGACTGCGGTCGCCGCCGTGCTGGCGACCTACTATCTCGGCATCGCCCTCTTGCGTCGTCGTGCCGCGTTCATCGGCGCGTTCGCGCTGGCGACCACGCCCTATTTTTTGCTGGGCGCGCGGCAGCTGGTGTCGAGTGCTCCGGCGACGCTGGGCACGGCGCTCGGGCTCGGTGGCCTCATCCACGCGCTCGATAGTCGCGCCTTCGGACGGCGAGCACTGCACCTGTCGCTGGCCTGCATCGGCCTCGGCTTCCTGCTTTCGTCGTCGGGCGCGCTGCTTGGGGTCTGGCCGTGGCTGGTCGCGATCGGCGTGACCGCGCTGCTCGCCGGCAGCTATCTCCTCGGCGGGGTCATGCTGTGCGCTTCTGCCGCGCTGACTTTAGCGCTGGTTTTCGCCGCTAAGCACTCCGGCTACTCGCCGCTGTTCGGCGGCATGGCCCACGAGCCCAACCACAACGCGGTCATCACGACCGTGCTCAAGCAGATCGGCTTCGGCTTTTTCCCCTGGATTGTCGTCCTGCCACTCGGCCTGATGGCGGCGTTCGATGCGGCCGCCGATCCCGATGCACCTCGCCAGCGCCGCTTCGGCGCGCTGCTGCTGGTCGCCGCGCTCGTCGCCGCCTACGTTGCTGCGACGGCCGAAGCGGCCGTGGTCGGCGATCTGCCGATCGCGTTCGGCCCGCTTCTGATGCTGATGTGCGGCGTCTACATCGATCAACTACTCGACGAGCCCTCGGCGCAGCCGTTCAATGCTTTGGTGATCATGCTCGGCGCGGTCATTGTCGCGCACGACGTGTTCTTGGCGCCCGAATCCTACCTCGGCTCGCATCTGCCCGAGGTGCTGCGCTGGCCCGGACCGCTGACCCACATTCCGTATGCGCTCCTCGGCTGCGCGCTCTTTTTCGGCGCCGTTCTGGCGCTCGGCGTCGCTCTGGTGTGGTCGACGCCGGCGGTTCCGGTGGCCGGACGAAAAGGGCCGCGGACCGAGCGTTCGTTTTTCGTTCTCGTCGCTGGCGGCACTGCTCTGGTGCTCTCGCTTTTGACCGTATGGTGGTTCATCCCGGCGACGTCGCGCCATCTTTCGGCGCGCGATCTGTACGGCAAGACCAAGGCGCTCGACGCCAACGCGCCGCTCGGGACTTATCACTTCAATGCCGCCGGTGCGTCCTACTACCTCGGCGGGCGGACACCTATCGCCCTGCCGGGGGTCCCCGATCTGTTCGCGTTTTTCCGCCGCGCCGAGCGCGTCTTCGTCCTCGCCGGAGTCGACGAGCTGGCCGGCATCGACCAAAATGCGCGCCAGGGCGGCACCAGCTACGTGGTCATCGACGACAGCAACTCACGCTATCTCGTGCTGTCGAATCGACTCGGACCCGGCGAGCGTGACCTCAATCCGCTGCGCCTCTTCGTGACCGACAAGCCAGGCCATCCCCAGACCGTCATCGACGTCAACTTCGAGGACAAGCTGGCTCTCTACGGCTACGACTTGCCGGCCGAGGTCAGCGTCGGCGAAACCTTCAAGGTGCGGCTCTATTTCAAGGTGCTCGCGCCCTTGCCCAGCGGCTACAAGATCTTCATGCACTTCGACGGGCCAGGGATGCGCTTCAACGGCGATCATCCGCCGGTTGACGGGCGCTTTCCGACGCAGCACTGGGTCGCCGGCAGCTACGTCATCGATGAGCACCTGGTCGAGCCGGATCGCACGCAGCAGCAGTCGGGCTACTACCACGCGTTCATCGGGCTGTGGCTCGGCGACACCCGGCTAAAGGTGAAATCCGGCCCGCAGGATGGCGAAAATCGGGTGCGGATGGGCGGGCTGACCGTCAAGTAGCTCGCCAGAAACTTTATTTTTTCAACTTGTTTGCGCTAGCGCCCCTTGGTATTGGGGGCAAAGGAGTCCAGGGTGGAGTGGAATATGCCCAAGCGGAACGGTGACCGTCGGACAACGTTGAGTCCCGTACCCGTCGACCGCCGCGGTGCCGAGCGCCGTGTGCATGAGCGTGTGGTGGTGGACTTCGAGATTGACTACCGCGCCAACGAGACTTTTCTCTTCGCGTACATCACCGACATCAGCGCGATGGGGATTTTCGTGCAGACCAATACTCCCGAGCCGATCGGGACCCACCTCAACCTGTGCTTCCGCATGCCGCTCGAAATGGGCGGGCGTCACCTGGAGATTGCCGGCGAAGTCATGTGGGTCAATGAGCTTCGGCCCGATGACGCCGACGGGCGCAACCCGGGGATGGGCATCCGCTTCGTCGACCTCGGTGACGAGGATCGCGGCGACGTGATGCGGCTGGTGCATACCTTCGCCTTCCTCGACGAGGAGACCGAAGACGAGCCAAGCGTCGAGCGGCCGTTCGCCAAGTCCTGAGCGTTTTAATGCCCAAGCCGATCCGCTGTCCGATTTGCGAGGGGGTCGTTGCCGACACGCTGACCACGTTTCCGTTCTGCTCGGCGCGCTGCCGAACCATCGACCTCGGCAACTGGCTCGACGAGAAATACACAGTCGGCGGCGATCTTGAGCAGGCCGTTTCGGGCGAGATCACTACCCGCGTCAAAGACTGAGCCGCTCTCCGCTATTTTTTGTCGAGACCGTAGCGCTCGACCTTCATGATCAGGTTCGAGCGTGAGATGCCGAGCTCCTTGGCCAGGAGCGACTTGTTCCAGTGGGTGCGAATCAGCCCCTGCGCGATCAGCTCGCGTTCGACGTGCTCGACCGCGTCCTTGAGCGAGCCCGGCAATCCCGGGCCGACGAGCAGCGGTCCACGTGCCGGCGTACCGCTGACTTCGCGCACGCGCTGCGACAGGAGCTCGACGGGCAGCTCGGGCTGATCGCCGCCCAGGACCATGCAGCGTTCGATCTCGTTTTCCAACTCGCGGATGTTGCCGGGCCAGGGATGGCGCTGCATCGCGACCAGCGCCTCGTCGGAAAAGCGCGGCAACACCACCGATGGCTGCGGCGCGCCCGGTCGCCCGGATCGCGGCCGATGGTGCTTGCGCAAAAAATGGTCGATCAAGATCGGCAGGTCGTCCATGCGGTCGCGCAAAGGCGGGACCTGCACCTTGATGACGTTGATGCGGTAGTACAGGTCCTCGCGAAACTCGCCGCGCTCGACCAGCTTGTGCAGATCTTTGTGCGTTGCAGCAATGACCCGCACGTCGACCTCGTTCATCTCGGTGCCGCCGACTGGCGTGTAGGTCCCCTCCTGCAAGACCCGCAACAGCTTGACCTGCAGCGCCGGCGACATATCGCCGACCTCGTCGAGAAAGAAGGAGCCGCTGTTGGCCAGCTCGAACAGCCCCTTCTTGTCGCGGATCGCGCCGGTGAACGAGCCGCGCACATGGCCGAAGAGCGCGCTCTCGAGGAGGTTGTCGTTGAACGCCGAGCAGTTCTGCACCACGAAGGCGCGCTTGGCACGTGGCCCGTTGTAGTGAATGGCGCGCGCGATGAGCTCTTTTCCAGTGCCGCTCTCGCCCTGGATGAGGACCGTCGATTCGGACTCGATGATCTTTTCCAGTAGGCGAAAAACGTCCTGCATGGCGCGTGAGTTGCCGACGATGTTTTCGAAGCGGTAGCGCTCGCCGAGCTCCTGTGTGATGGCCGCGCGCTCGCGCTCGCGGCGCGCGATCTCCCCGTGGTAGTTCTGCACCTCGTCGACGCCGAATTCCAGCAGATCGCACAGATGCGATACCTCGTCGTTCGACAGACGCGGCACCTCTACAGGGTCGGGCTTTGGTGCGTCGGGGGCGAGCTCGACGATGGTGCGCACGAGCTTGGAGCTCTCTTCGGGCGAGAGCTCCGCGTGGATGCTGCCCGATACAAAAAGAAAGCCGGCCAGCTCCTTGTCGAAGGTGATCGGACAGGCGATGACGTCGAAACCGAGATGGCACGTGTGGACGATGGTGCGCCGCCGCTGGCCGCCATTCGACGGCGCCGCTGACGTCGGAGCCACGAGGCGCAGCAGATCGCGCGCGCCCTTGACCGATTCGTTGCAGCGGCGAAACCCTTCGCGCGAAAACAGCGCCAGGCGGCAAAAGTCGTTGAGCGGCGGGACGACGCGCCCCTCGGCGTGATCGAGGACGTACCCCGTCGCATCGGCAAAGGCCAGCTCGACGCGCCACCACTTGCGGATGACGTCCTTGAGCATAGCTATCGTGTGCAGCTTCTCGTAGGGGCGGAGGTCTTTCATTCCGGGTGCTCCACCGTATCACGTCACCGTCGGTAAACCAGTCCGTCGTCGGCGCCAGGTCAAGAGGATCGCCAGCAACACGAGCACGCCCGGGCCAGAATTCGAGTCGGCGCCGTCGAGCGCGCAGCCGCCCTGGTGCGGCGACGGAGATGGCAGGCTGAAATCGCCGGGCGCGGCGTCGCTACCGGCTCCTGCGTCGACGTTGGGGGGCGCGATGTAGCTGGTCTGCGTGGTGCGATGGGCGGCTGCGTCGATGGCCTCGACGGTCACGAAGAAGCCGTCGATGGCGGCCGAAGGCGGCGCGGTGAAGGTCGCGACAAAGGGGGCGGCCGAGGGAGCTGCAATGAGGTCCAGGTTGACGTAGATCTCGACGCGCACCACGCCCACGTCATCGCTGGCCGTGGCGGTGACGCGATAGTCCGCGCCACCGCTCGGGTCGAGGTGCCAGCTCAACGTCGGTGCGGTGGTATCACTGACGGCTGTTGCCGCACCGGTGACGGCGAGCAGGACCGCGCGCTCGTCCACCGGATCGCCATGATTGCAGCTGGGCTGCGCCGGCACGCCCTCGCCGCCGGCATACCCCGACAGCGCCCCGCCGACGAAGCCGAGCTGAAACATTTGCGGCAGCGTTCGCGCCGGTGTCGGCACGACATACATCAGATCGAGCGGCGCCGAGACGTGCTCCAGGCCCCAGCTGTGGCCGATCTCGTGCGCGGCTGTGACCGCGACGCTGACCACGCCTCCTTCGTCGGGCGATTGCGCGGCGGCGAAATCGAAGTCGACGTGGCCCGGATTGGTCGCGCCGCAGTCGAGCTCGGCGATGCCGGCGGTGCCAGCGGGAGCGCCGGTCTCGTTCGCGTCGCCACCGATGGCCACCAAGGTGTACTCGCCCTCGACCAAGGGCGGCGGGCTGGTCACGACACTGACGTTGAACGGCGCGAGATAACCGCGCACGCGATCGACGATCGAGGCTTGGGCGACCGCCACCGACACCAACGGCGCGCTGGCGCTCGAAAAGGGTGGCACGGTGGCCGCCGCCAGCTCCGATTGGTGTGCCGCGGCATCATCGACGGCCGCTGAGGTGAGCGTCGCGCCGCCGAACGCCAGATAGACGATGCGCTGGTTGGCAAGGGCCGCCGATTGGTGCGCCCGCGTCGGTGCGCCGCAGCCGGCAGCCATCAGAAGCCCGATCATCACGGCCGTCAAAAGGCGTCGCATCGCTCCCCATGGTAGCAGTGGCGCGTTCGTGCTACCCGGGCAACCATCGCGCGCTTTGTCCTCTTGTCGCGAAACCCGAGTTTGTACTCGACGCGCCGCCTCGTCGAAGCGACCGAGGCGCGCGGCCATACTGTGCGCATCCTCGATCCGCTGGCCTGTGTACCGGTGATCTCGAGCGGCCGCCATGAGCTCATCTACGAAGGTCATCCTCAATCAAGATCGATCGTCGGGTTGACGTTTTCGCCATACGGTCGTATGAATACATGAAGATGTGTTCATGTATTGATGAGATGGCTGGAGGGTTGTCATGGTTCTACCGCTGACCGCACGCCGGTCGGCGGCGAGCGAGCGTGCGCTTTTGGCCGTGGCCGAGATCTTCAAAACGCTCGCCGATCCGACGCGGCTCCGCATCTTGTCGGCGCTGGACGGCCACGAGCTGTGTGTCCACCAGATCTGCGCGCGCCTGTCGTTGCAGCAGTCGGCCGCGTCGCACCAGCTGCGCCTGTTGCGAGTGGGGCATCTCGTTGCAGCGCGCCGCGACGGGCGCGAGATTTTCTACTCGCTGATCGATGCGCACATCCCCGAGCTGATTCGCGCGGCGCGCAGCCACGCTGCCGAGCGGCGCACATGAACGGTCACGGCGGTCACGGCCATCACAGTCACGCCCATCCGGTCGGCGGCAGTCGAGCCCGTCTGACCGCGGCGCTGGGCATCACCGTCATGTTGATGGCGGTCGAGGCCCTCGGCGGCTGGCGCTCCCACTCGCGCGCGCTCCAGAGCGACGCCGGCCATCTGTTGACCGACGCGATGGCACAGCTGTTGGCTTTGGTGGCCATGGTCATGAGCGCGCGCCCCTCCGACGCGCGGCGTACCTACGGCTGGCACCGGCTGGAAATTCTCTCGGCGCTCGGTGGTGGATTGGCGCTACTCGGTCTGTCGATGGCACTGTTCTGGAGCGGATGGTCGCGGCTATCCGCGCCGGTCGAGATCCACGCGCGCCTAATGATGGAGATCGCCGCCGCCGGCTGCGTCGCCAATCTGGCCAGCGTGTGGCTGCTACACGGCAGCCACGGATTGAACATGCGCTCGGCCTATCTCCATGTGCTGTCCGACGCATCCTCGTCGGCTGCGGTGCTCATCGCCGGCGCGGCGATCGCCTGGTCCCCCCGTCTCGGTTGGCTCGACGCGGCGCTGACCATGGTCATTGCGGTGATCATTGTCCTCTCGGCGTGGCGCTTGATCAAAGACGCTATCGGCGTGCTGCTCGAAGCGGTGCCTCCGGAAATCGACATCGCCGGAGTTGCCCGCGCACTCGACGCGCTGCCCTTCGTCCATGCGGTTCACGACCTGCACATCTGGAGCATCACCAGTGGCCGCCCGGCGCTGTCGGCACATGTCGTGGTGCGCGGGGAGGTCGGCGCGCGCGACGAGCTACTGGCCCAGATTCAGCGTCTATTGCATGACCAGTTCAAGATCGGGCATTCGACCTTGCAGATCGAATCACTGGAGTTCGATCATCACTGTCATGTCTGTTGAGCCGTCCTTAGAAGCTCGGATCGAAGCGCTGTTCGAGCAGCTAACTAAACAGCAGCACCAAAAGGTGCTCGATCACGCGCGCCGCAATAATCCTCGGCTGACCGACGATGATATCACCCAGCCGCACGATTTTTCCGAGCTCGCCAACGACCCAGCGTGGAACTACGAAGACGGCGTCTTGGCCGGCTACCGCAGCGCTCAGATGGCGGTGCGCGCGCTCGTCAGACGCTCAGAGCGGTAAGCCCGAACTTGCGGTACGATCCGCCCCTCGTGCCGCGCTCCCCCAAAACGTCCAAGCTGCTTGGGCTCCTGTCGCCGCACCCGGTGCTTCCGGCGAGCGTGGCTTCGGAGACCAGCGCCGACCCCAACAAGGTCAACAAGCCCAAGAAGGCACCGGTGATTCGGGTGCGGCGGATTCATCGTCGCGACCTGAACGCGGCGTGGGAGTTCCTCAAGCTCTCGTTCCGCGACGTTAATCGCGCCACGGTTGAATATCAGCGGCCGCGCACCAAGCAGCGCTTCTTGGAAACGTACGAGGAGGAGGGCGTCGAGCAGCTGCTGTTCACGGCCGATCGCACGATCGTGGCCTACGCCGAATGCACCTTCGAGATTCTTGGCAAAGATACGTGGGTCAATCCGGCCTATTTCGAGCGGCGCGACATGCGGCCTTTGTATGTCGAGGAGCTTGCGGTGCACCCCGACTGGGGCGGGCGCGGCGTAGGCTCGTTCGTGCTCGAGCAGCTGCAGCACTTGGCGCGCATCCGCGGCTTGACTCACCTGGTGCTGGAGGTCGCGGAGAACAACGAAAACGCGCTCGGCTGGTAT
>JBBQIO010000130.1:0-8167 GCA_038325015.1 Polyangia bacterium | reverse complement strand
ACAAGGCCAAGTTCTCGATGATCCTCGGCTCGCTGCTGGTGATTCTGTTCATGCTCATCTACTACAAGTGGTCGGGGCTCATCGCCGACGTCGCGATGATGCTCAACATCGTGTACCAGCTGGCCATCATGGCCATGCTCGGCGCGACGCTGACCCTGCCGGGCATCGCCGGTGTCGTCTTGACGGTCGGCATGGCGGTCGACGCCAACATCATCATCTACGAGCGCATTCGTGAGGAGCTCCGCGCCGGCAAGAGCGCGCGCAGCGCGGTGGAGGCGGGCTTCGGTCGCGCCTTTTGGACCGTCTTCGACGCCCACGTCACCAACTTGGTGGCCGGCATCGTTCTTTATTCCTATGGCACCGGTCCGATCCGCGGCTTCGCCGTGACGCTGATGATCGGCATTATCTGCAACCTGTTCACCTCGGTGTGGCTGTCGCGCTCGATGTTCGACTTCATGGTCGGCCGTCGCAACGCCAGCACCACGCTGTCCATCTGAGGATCCGGACCCATGGCGCCCCAGACCAAATTTCGTGAGCTGATCAAGCCGAACCACAATTGGGATTTCGTCGGGCGGATGAATCTGCTCCTCGGCATCTCGCTGTTCTTGGTGCTGCTGTCGATCGCGATGCTGCCGATCAACCATTTCTGGCGCGGTCGCGTGCTCAACTTCGGCATCGACTTCCGCGGCGGCACCGAGCTGCAGGTCTCGTTCACCGGCCCGCGCGACCAGGGCTCGATTCGCGGCGCGATGCAGGCCGGCGGCTTCCAGGACACCGAGGTCGTCAAGATCAACGACGCGGCGTTCCCCAACACGTTTCTCCTGCGCTTCGCGGCGGTCTCGCCGGTCACCGAGAAAAAGGTCGAAGAGCTGCGCAGCGCGCTGGTCGGCAAGTACGGCGCCGACGGCGTCCGCAAGTTCGATTTTTCAGAGGGCGGCGACAAGGTCTATTTGCGTCTGAACAAGCAGGTCGAGCCGACCGAGGTCGCCGAGGTGTTCAAGGGCGCCGGGGTGCAGAACAACTCGGTGCAGCGCTTCGGTCGCCAGGAGGACAATACCTACGAGGTCATCCTCGTCGGCCTCGACGTCGAAGTGCGGCACGCGCTCGAAACGTCGTTTGGTCCCGGGTCGGTGGCGGCGATTCCGTCGGTCGAGTCGGTCGGCGCCAAGGCCGGAGCGGAGCTGCGCGACGACGGCATCAAGTCGCTGCTCTTCGCCATCATCTGCATCATGGTGTACATCGCCGTGCGCTTCGACTTCCGCTACGGCCCGGGCACGGTCGTCGCTTTGCTTCACGACTCGTTCTTGGTCATGGGCGCGTTCGCGCTGTTTTACATCGAGTTTTCGCTGACCACGATCGCAGCCATCTTGACCGTCATCGGCTACTCGATGAACGACACGATCGTCGTCTTCGACCGCATCCGCGAGAACACATCGCGCATGCGCGATACCAAATTCGAAAAGATCGTCAACGTGTCGATCAACGAGACCCTGTCGCGCACGGTCTTGACCTCGGCGACGGTGTTCATCGTGACGTTGTGCATGAACCTGTGGGGCACCGGCCTGATTCGCGAGTTCGCCTTTGCCATGAACGTCGGCGTCGTGGTCGGCACCTACTCGTCGATCTTCGTTGCCGCGCCGATCTTGATCTGGCTCAACGACCGCTTCTTCCGCCCGGCGGCAGGCGGCAATAAGGGCAGCAAAAACTCCACGAACAGCAAGGGCGCCAATAAAGCCCTTTCGCCGCGCCCCGTCTAACTTCTCTCGCTCACCTCCAAGAGCTAGCCCCTGTCCTCGCGCGAAATGGCCACGGACTGGGTGGTATCGGCGGCCGACCCGGACGCGTGCCGTCGCCTGTCCGGCGCGCTCGGCGTCACGCCACTGGTCGCGCAGCTGCTCATCAATCGCGGCCATGGTGACGTCGAAGCGGCGCGGCGCTTTTTGCATCCGCGCCTGGCCGAGCTGTCGCGCCCCGAGGGCGCCGGCGAGATGCGCGGCTTCCGTGCCGCAGTCGACCGGATCGAACGCGCCGTCCTCGACGGGCAGACCATCGGCATCTTTGGCGACTACGACGTCGACGGCGTGACCAGCTGTGCCACCCTGACCCTGTTTCTGCGCGGCGTCGGTGCGCACGTCGTGCCCAGGGTGGCCTCGCGCGACGCCGGCTATGGCTTTTCGGTGGCCGAAGTCGGCGCCTTCGCCGACGCCGGCTGTCGGCTGATCATCACCTGCGACCTGGGCACATCCGATCACGAGGCGGTCAGCGAGGCGCGGCGGCGCGCCATCGACGTCATCATCGTCGATCACCATCAGGTCCCCGACCGCGACCCAGGTGCATTGGCACTGCTCAACCCGCACCACCCGGAATGCCGTTTTCCGTTCAAGGGGCTGGCCTCGGTGGGGGTGGCATTTTATCTGACTGCCGCCTTGCGCACGCGACTCAAAGGGCAGACGCGCTTCGTGGTGCCGGATCCGCGCGGGCTCCTCGATCTGGTCGCCGTCGGGACCATCGCCGACATGGCGCCCCTGACCGGCGACAATCGCATTTTGGTGCGGCATGGCCTGGCACAACTCGGCGCCCGGCCGGGCCTGCGCGCGCTGGCCGAGATCGCCGGAATCCAAAACCTGGCTCAAGCGCGGCCTGCGGATGTCAGCATGCGCCTGGGACCGCGCCTGAACGCGCCGGGCCGGCTGGGTGGCGCGCAGCTCGCGCTCGATCTGCTGCTGTGCGATGACGAAGCGCGGGCACGCGAGCTGGCGGAGGCGTGCGAGGTGCAAAATCTCCGTCGCCGCGAGATCCAAAAAGGGGTGCTCGAAGCGGCCATCGTGCAGGCCGAGGCGCAGCGCGCGCAGCCCATCCTGGTAGTCGCGGCCGAGGGCTGGCATCCCGGTGTGGTTGGCATCGTCGCTGCGCAGCTGGTCGAGCGCTTCGCCCGTCCGGCGGTCGTGATCGGGTTTGCCGGCGGCCTCGGTCGCGGCTCGGCGCGGACCGCGGGGACGTTTCACCTGCAGCGCGCCTTCGCGCAGCTCTCCGATGCGTTGGTGCGGCACGGCGGCCATCGCGCCGCCGCCGGGCTGACCATCGTACGCGCTGAGCTCGACGGCTTTCGCCGGCGCATCGTCACCCTGGCCGAGGCTGAGCTGGGCGGCGCCGCGCCGCGTCGGCAGCTGCCGGTCGATGCCGAGGTCGGCCTCGAGCTCCTGTCGGTAGAGCTCGGTCGGGAGCTCGATCGGCTGCAGCCCTGCGGGGTCGGCAATCCCGAGCCGCTATTCGGCGCGCGCGGCGTGCAGCTCGAACGCAAGCGCGTGGTCGGCGACGGAAAGCACCTGCAGGTCACGCTCAGCGACGGGCGCTCAACGCGTGACGGGATCGGCTTTTATTTCGCCGACAACTTCGACGTTGGCGCTCCCCTCGAGGCCGCGTTCGTGCCCGAGCTCGACTCCTTTCGCGGACAGGAGCGGCTGCGTTTGCGGCTGCGCCATCTGCGGTCACCGTCCGGGACTGGTGCGTGAAGCCGGAAGTCACACGGATCCTGATGACCGTCGCGCTGTTGGTCGCGGTCATCGTCGCGCAGCGACAGTGCGGTCGCGCCGGCGTGGCGCTGCTCGGCGCGGTCGACGGCGTGCCATCGCCATCTCCGTCGCCGTCGCCGTTTCCGAGTGTGGTCGGCCATGGCGGGACGCGTCACGATTTTCGTTGACAGGCCCGGTGCCGAGTGGTGACCTCGCCCTCGCTCATGGCCCCCAGCGACGACAAGACCGACGCCCGCTCGTTACAGCAGTCCGTCTCGGAGCTGTGGATGGGCGTCCTGGGGGTCATCAACCAGGCCGAGGTCGAGGTCCAAAAGGCCTCGCAGCGGATCCTCGACCGGGTCAACGAGCGTGTCGGCGCCTCGACGGAGAGCGGGCACAAATTGGCCAACGAGCTCATCGGCCGCATGCGCAAAAACCGAGAAGAATTCGAGCGACGCATCGACGACGGCGTCAAAGCCGCCATCGCCAAGGTGCGCGCCCCGATCGACAAAGAGCTGGCGCAGCTCAAGCAGCGGCTGGAAAAAATCGGCCAGCGCCTCGACCGCAAATCCAAATCCCGCTAGAGCCGGCGACTCGGACCGATCGTTTGTCGTCGGAGGTCGGCTTGACGGAACAGATCCGCTCCACTACGGTCCGCCGCACCGATGCGTAAAGAGCTGGAGCGCCTGTTTTTAGGGCGCGAGAAAAACCTCGAGGACCCCGGGATCTACCACCGGATGGCCCTGATTCCGTTCTTGGCCTGGGTCGGGTTGGGCGCGGACGGACTTTCGTCGTCGGCCTACGGTCCGGCCGAGGCGTTCAATACGCTTGGCCACCACACCTACCTCGCGGTCGGGCTGGCTTTGGCGACCGCGCTCACCGTTCTGGTCATCTCGGCCTCCTACAGCCAGATCATCCGTCACTTTCCTGCCGGCGGCGGTGGCTATGTCGTCGCCACCAAGCTTCTGGGCAAGCGGGCGGGCGTGGTCTCCGGATCGGCGCTCCTGGTCGACTACATTCTGACCATCACCGTCTCGATCGCCTCGGGCGCCGACGCGGTGTTCAGCTTCTTGCCGCCGAGCTGGTATAGCGCGCGTCTTTTGGTCGAGGTCGGCGTCATCGGCCTCCTGGTTCTGCTCAATCTGCGCGGCATCAAAGAGTCGGTCATCGTGCTGGTGCCGATCTTCATTCTGTTTTTGATCACGCACGTGGTGCTCATCGGCTGGGGCGTCCTCGGGCACATCCACGAAGTTCCGGCCATGGTCCATGGGGTCCAACAGGGCTGGCACGAGGGCCTTTCGTCGCTCGGCAAGTTCGGCATGCTGATGCTTTTTTTGCGCGCCTATTCGCTCGGCGGCGGCACCTATACCGGCATCGAGGCGGTATCCAATGGCCTGGCCATCATGCGCGAGCCGCGCGTCGAGACCGGCAAGCGAACCATGGTCTACATGGCGATTTCGTTGGCGCTCACCGCCGGTGGGATCCTGTTTTGCTATCTCCTCCTGGGCGTTCATCTGCAAGACGGCATGACCATGAACGCGGTGCTGGCGAGCAAGGTCTCGCAGGGCTGGCACATCGGGCCGCTGCATCTGGGGCGGGCCTTTTTCGTGACCACCCTGGTCGCCGAGGGCGCGCTTTTGTTCGTCGCCGCCCAGACCGGCTTCATCGACGGTCCGCGGGTCATGGCCAACATGGCGTCGGACTCCTGGCTGCCGCATCGCTTCGCTGCGCTCTCGGACCGGCTGACGACGCAAAACGGCGTGGTCGTGATGGGCGGCGCCGCCATCGCCGCGCTTTTGTACACCCGCGGCAGCGTCGACGCGTTGGTGGTCATGTATTCGATCAACGTCTTTTTGACCTTCTCGCTGTCGCAGCTCGGCATGGTGCGCTTTTGGATTGGTCACCGAAAAGATCTGCCCGATTGGAAGAGCCACCTGCCGATCAACGTCATCGGCTTCGTCATGTGCTCGTCGATTTTGGTGGTCATCGTCTCGGAGCGCTTTTTGCTCGGCGGCTGGGTGACCCTGGTGGTGACGACGCTGGTGGTCGCGCTGTGCTTCACGATTCGCCGCCACTACGAGGCGGTGCGCGACACGCTGCAAGGGCTCGACGCCGATTTTGCCGAGCTGCCACTCGACCCCAAGCGCGAGGCGCACGACCCGGTCGACCCGAGCCGGCCGACCGCGGCGATGTTCGTCTCGGGCTACGGTGGACTGGGAGTGCACTCGATCTTGACCATGCTGCGCACCTTTCCGGGGCAGTTCTTCAACATGATGTTCATCTCGGTCGGGGTCATCGACTCGGGCAACTTCAAGGGCGCCAGCGAGGTCGAGGCCTTGACCGCCAAGGTGCAGGGCGCGCTCGACCAGTACATGAACCTGGCGCGGCGGCTCGGGCTGGCCGCCGACTGCCGTTTTTCGATCGGCACCGACGTCGTCGAGCAGGCCTCCAAGCTCGGCCTCGAAGTGGCCAAGGAGTTTCCGCGTACGGTGTTCTTCTCGGGCAAGCTGATCTTCGAAGAGCCGCACCTTTATCATCGCCTGCTGCACAACGAGACGGCCTACGCCATTCAGCATCGGTTGCAGTTTGCCGGCCATCCGATGGTGGTCCTGCCAGTGCGCGTTCGCGCCCGGGCGCTGGCCGAGCGCAAGCGCAGCGGGCCGATCGTGATCGCCAAAAAATAAGGAGACCGGAATGAGGGAATTTCGCAAAGTCGCCGTCCTCGGCGCGGGAGTCATGGGCTCGGGCATCGCGGCGCATCTGGCCGGCGCCGGCCTCGAAGTCCTTTTGCTGGACATCGTTCCGCCCGGCTCTCCCAAAGACAAAGAGAGCACGCCCGCCGCACGCAATGCGTTCGCACAGGGCGGCAAAGACAAGGCGCTCAAGAGCAAGCCGGCGGCGTTCTTCACGCCGCGCGACGCCGACCTGATCTCCGTCGGCAATCTCGAAGACGACCTGGCTCAGGCCGCGCAGTGCGACCTGGTCATCGAGGTCGTCAAAGAGGATCTGGCGGTCAAAAAAGCGCTGTTCGCCAAGCTCGAGCCGCTGCTCGCGCCACACACCATCGTCGCGTCGAACACCTCGGGGCTGCCGATTCACCACCTCATGGAGGGGCGCGGCGAGGCCATGCGTCGGCGCTTTTTGGTGACCCACTTTTTCAATCCGGTCCGCTACATGAAGCTGCTCGAAGTGGTGGCCGGCCCGGAGACCGACCCCAAGATCGTCGAGCTGGTGGCGCGCTTCGGGCAGGATGTGCTCGGCAAGGGCATCGTTTTTGGCAAGGACACGCCGAACTTCGTCGCCAACCGAATTGGCATCTTCGGGATGATGTATCTCATCCGTGCCGCGCTGCCCCAACCGGGGTCGGGGGATCCCGGCTTCACCGTCGAAGAGGTCGACGCCATCTTCGGTCCGGCGATGGGACGACCCAAGAGCGCGGTGTACCGCACCGCCGACGTGGTCGGGCTCGACACGGTCGTCGAGGTGGCCCGCAACTGCTATCAGAACCTGCCCAACGACGAGCGGCGCGAAGTGTTTCACGTACCGGCGGTGCTCGAGCAGATGGTGGAAAAAAAGATGCTCGGCGACAAGACCGGTGGCGGCTTCATGAAGAAGACGCCGGCCGGCATCGTCACGCTCGACCTGTCGACGATGGAATATCGGCCGCAGCAAAAGGCGCGCTTTGCCTCGGTGGGCGCGACCAAGGGAGTGGCCGGGACCGGCGAGCGCATCAAGAAGCTCCTGGGCGGCGACGATCGCGCGGCCGAGCTGGCGCGCAAGGTCACCTATGCGACCTTGGCCTATGCGTCGCGACGGATTGGCGAAATCGCCGATGACCTGGTGCAGATCGATCGCGGCATGCGCTGGGGCTTCGGCTGGGACGAAGGGCCGTTCCAGACCTGGGACGCGCTCGGCGTGGCCGAGACCGCGGCCAAGATGGAGGCCATGGGCGAGCCGCCGGCGCCGTGGGTCAAAGAGATGCTGGCGTCGGGTCGCAGCACGTTCTACGAGACCGACGAAAAGGGCACCGTGCACTTCTGGGACGCGCAGCACAAGCGAGCGGCGGTCGTTCCGGGCTCGGCGCGGCAGGTGTCGCTGGCGGCATTGCGCAAGCAGGGCGGGGTGCTGTTCGAGAACGACGGCGCGACGCTCTTCGATCTCGGCGACCGCATCTGTGGGCTGGAATTTCACACCAAGATGAACGCCATCGATCCCGACCTGGTCGTTATGCTGCAACGCAGCATGGACGAGGCCGAGAAAAACTGGGACGGCCTGGTCATTGCCAATCAGGCGAACGATGCGTTTTCCGCCGGCGCCAACCTGTTTCTCGTCGTGATGGCCGCCGGGCAGTCGAACTGGACCGCGATCGACGAGATGACCAAGCAGCTACAGCAGACCCTCAGTCGGCTGCGTTATCTCAGCGTTCCGACGGTGACGGCGCCGTTCGGCCTGGCGCTCGGCGGCGGCGCGGAGATCGCCATGCAAGGCGCGGCGGCGCGCGCGCATTGTGAGCTGTACATGGGCCTGGTCGAGGCCGGCGTCGGGCTGATTCCGGCGGGCGGCGGCTGTAAAGAGCTGCTGGCGCGCCATTTGAGCGACCTGCCCGACGACGCCGACGTGTTCGCCTACGTCAAAAAGATCTTCTTGCAGGTGGC
>JBBQIO010000129.1:0-8223 GCA_038325015.1 Polyangia bacterium | reverse complement strand
TGCCGGTCGAGCTCGCCGCCGCGGGGCCGATGACCGTCCGGCTCGACTTCCGCCTAGACAGTCGTTGACGGGCTGAGCCCGAGTGCGCGCAGCCGCGGTTTGCCGCTCGCCGGGTCGGGCGCGATCTCGACTTCGACGCCGAAGACCGCCCGGATGCGCTCGACTGTGAGCACTTCGAGCGTCGGCCCGGAGATGCTGCCGCCCTGGCCGTCGAGCAGCAGCACCTCGGCGGCGTGCGCCACCGCGAGGTTGAGATCGTGCACCGCAGCGACGATGGTCACGCCGCGCGTGCGCAGCTCCTCGAGCAGCGCGAACAGCCGCCACTGATGATTGAGGTCGAGCGCGCTAGTCGGCTCGTCGAGGAGGATAATCGGCGCCTCTTGCGCCAAAGCGCGCGCCAAAAAGACGCGGCGGCGCTCGCCCCCGGAGAGCGCATCGAGCGGCCGCGCCGCCAGATGGGCGACCGCGACCTGCCCCATCGCGTCTGTGGCGACCCGCCGGTCGTGTGCACTTTCGAAGCCCAACCACCCGAGGTGCGGCAGTCGCCCGAGCAGCACCACCTCGGCGACGGTGAAGGGGAATTCGAGCAGCTCCTCTTGCAGAACCGCGCCCACGGTGCGCGCGAATTCGCGGCGGGAGTAGCTCTCGATCGGCCGATCCGCGATCCAGATCTGACCCGCATCGGCGGGGCGCAGCCCGAGCAAAAGGCGAACCAGTGTCGACTTGCCGGCACCGTTGGGGCCGACGACTGCGACCAGCTGCCCCTTTTCGACTTGCCAGCTCAGCTCGCGCAAAATTGGCGTCGCGCGCTCGTAGCCGAAGCGGATGTCGCGACAGCGAATCAACGGCCGACTCCGGCTGAGTGGAGCGCAGCGCGCAGCGCTTCTAGCCCGTCGATCACGCGCGGACCGGGCCGGAACAGGAGATCGCCGTCGATGTGAACGACACGCCCGTTGCGCACCGCCGGGAGGGTTTTCAGGCGCGTCAGGGTAGACTCTGGCGCATCCTGCGAATGGCTGCCCACCACCAAGACCTCGGGAGCGCGCGCCACCAGGACCTCTTCGTCGACGGTAGGAAACGGCTGTAGACCGTCGGGGCAGATGTTGTCACCGCCGGCCAGCGTCAGGAGCTCACCGACGAAGCTACGCGGTCCGGCGAGCACCAGCGGCGCAGGCCACACCACGAGCGCCGCGCGCACGGGGGGACCGTGCCAGGTCGCGGCCTCGACGCGCGCCCGCATCGTTCGCGTCAGTGCGTCGGCCTCGGCGCTTCGGCCGATGGCGTGGCCGATCTTATTCACGTCCTCGTAGAGCATGGCCAGCGTTTCGGCGCGGCTGACGTAAAGCGGGATGTGCATGCGCAAGAGCGATTCGGACGTGCTGCGCGTGTTGGCCGAGGTCGCGGCCAGCACCAGATCGGGACGTAGCGCGACGATGCGTTCGAGGCTCGGATCCATGTCGGCGCCGACGCGGGGCACGTCTTTGACCTGCGGCGGCCAGTTGCTGTAGCGGTCGACGCCGACCAACTGCGAGCCGGCGCCGAGCGCGTACACGATCTCGGTGGTCGAGGGCGCGAGCGAGACGATGCGGCGAGCCGGATGTTCCCGATCAACGGCGTGGTTGGCCGCCTCGATGACCGTGACGTCGTCGGCCTTATCCCTGCCCCGCTGCCGACGGCAATCGAGCGCGCAAAACGCGAAAACACATAAAGAGAAAACGCGAATAGCGCTCACCATGGGCGATTTGCCCCGCGGCGCAGGGCGACCAAGAAAAATGGCGCGCCCACCAGTGCGGTTACCACGCCGACCGTCGGCTCGGTGTGGAACAGCGAATAGGACAGCCGCGCCAACAGGTCGCTCAACACCAAAAACACCGCCCCACCGAGCAACGACACTGGCAATAGCACGCGATGGTCGGCGCCGATGAAGCGCCGCAGCACATGCGGAACCAAAATGCCGACGAAGCCGATCGGCCCGGCGAACGCCACCGCCGCGCCGACCAGCAGCGATGCGGCCAAGAACACGTGACGACGCACACGGTCAACGTGGACGCCCAGCGCATGCGCCGACTCGGCACCCGCGACCAGCGCATTCATGGACGAAGCCCAGCGCCACAGCCACAGATTGCCGAGCAGCACGTAGACCGCGAGCGCCGCCAAGCGCGAAAAGGGCAGCGGCGTCAGCTCGCCGGTCAGCCAGGACAGCGCGTCGTGCTCCGCCCCCGGCGCCACCAAGAGCCGCACCGCCACGATCATCGCCGAGGCCAGCGCGTTGACCACCACGCCGGCGAGCAGCGCGACGTGCGGTACCAGCCGTCCGCGCACGCGCCCGAGCACGAACACCAGCGCGATCGCTCCCAGCGCACCGCCGAATGCTGCGGCCGGCAGCGCCCAATCGCCCAGGTGGCCGGCATCGAGACCGAGCGCAATGGCGATCGCGCCCGCCGTCGCTGCGCCGCCCGAAACACCGAGCACGTAGGGATCGGCCAGCGGATTGCCGAGGAGCGCCTGAAACGTCACGCCGGCGGGCGCCAGCGCGGCGCCGACGGCGAGCGCCAAGAGGACGCGTGGCAGTCGAGTCACATACAAGATTGTTGCGTCGGTAGAGCGCGGATCCGAGAGCGCGGTAGTGAGCGAAATGTGTTCGGTGCCGAACAGCAAGCCGGCCGCCACCGCGACCAGACCGACGCCGATCGCAATCAACAAAGTGCGGACGAGGCGCGCCGCGGTCAGCGTGCGCACCTTCGTCCCAGGAGGTCGTGTTTGTGCGTCGATCACTCGAACGCGATGGCGGACGGAATGTTGGCCAGCACGCCGGGTGGCGATCCACCGTCGGTGGCTTCCCCGCTGAGCGGGGTCGACGACAGCATCGAGCCGTCCGCGCGCCCGCGATAGAGCCCCTCGCTCAGTTTGCTCGCATCGCTCATGCCGGCGTAAGGACCGACGCCGACCCACAGCTGTCCGTCTTTGGACACCTTGGCGAAGTCGATCTGGCCGGCCTTCTTGGTGACGTCGCCGAGCACCGCGCCGGTCTGCGGGTTGAACGCCACCACTTTGACCGACGAGAGGAAGATCTGGCCGAACGAATTGGGCTCGGGGTCGAAGTACAGCGTCACGAAGCCGAGCGTAGCCGAGGCCAGCGCCAAACCCGCCGGGCGCCCGCCTAGGGCGGTATCCGCAGCCAGCCATTTGGTCGTTTTGGCCATCAGGTCGACCTGCTCGATCCCGCCGGTGCCGTCGGGAATCGTGGTCAGCCCGCTCGAATCGGCGACCAACACATTATTGCAGCTGCCGGGGATTGCGGCTACGATCGCCGCGGGATTCCGGCCTTTGAGCGCGATGGCGCCGATGACGACCTGTCCGACCGGGTCGATGATGTTGATCGTGCCGGTCTGATAGGTCACGACGTAGGTCGACGGGTCGAACGTGTAGCTCTGCTGCGTCACATACAAAAGGCCATTGCAGAAGTAGATGTCGGCGGTGTTGGGCGCACCGTCCGTATCGCCGGCCACGGTGGGCACGTCGATGTACTTGATCGCGTTGGTCGTCGCAACGCTCGCGTCGTCGGGCGACCCCGCGGCCAGGTCGAGGATGCCAATCGCCTGCGCCGACTGGTTGCCGGACAGCGTGACGAAGACCTGCGTCGAGCCGGGAATTTCGTACAACGCGTGCGGGAACGACGACCCATTGGGCGCGGTCGCATTACCAGTGGGCAGCTCGGCAAGGACCTGAAAGTCGGTGAGGTCGTAGCGCCGCACGGTCCCGCTATCTTGGTTTAACAACAGCGCCTCGTCGCCGGTGACCTCGATCGCCACGTCGGGATCGAGCGTGCTGTCCAGGTTTGAGACGATGCCCGCCGGGTTGCCGCTGGTCACGGTGTTCAAGGTGCCGCTTCCGCCGAAGCCACCCGTGTCGAAATGCGACGTGATGACGATCGCACAGCCGGCGCCGATGCAGCCGCCGCGGCCGGGCTCGGCTCCAGTCGACGTGCAGCCTGCACCGGCGAGCGCCAGGCCGGCGGCCAACAAAAAAAAGAGTCCTGGTTGCGTGGTCATGTAGCTCTCCCTTTATCTCGATTAGTTTTTGACGGTCAACGTCGCGTAAACCGCGCGACCCGGAAGCGGATAGTTGAAGTAGTCGACGAGCGGGTAGGACACCGTCTGACCGGCGTGCGCGCTGCCGCCAAGCGGCAGATTGGCCACGCGCAGGTCCGCCAGGTTGCGCACCTCGACCACCAGCGACAGCGGACCGTGCGACAGCGTCGCGCCGATGGCATGCAGGGCATGCGCGGGAAGCTGCGTGTAATTTTGCGCGTCGCGATAGACGGCAGCCGCGTAGGCCAGCTCGTAGCTGAGACGAATGGGCGCGCGACCGACCTCGACCCGTGCTCCGAGCTCGTGAGCCGGCCGCCCCGGCAGCTGCTTGCCGGCGGCGCCGGTCCGGTTATCGAGCTCGACGGCATCGACGAAGGTGTAGTCGACGCCGAGGTGCGCCCATTTCCACAGATCGAGCTCGCCGCGCAGCTCGGCGCCCAACGTGCGGGTGTCGCCCAGGTTGGTCGGGACGACGGTGTTGCCGCCGGCGATGTAGACGATGGCGTCGCCGACACGCCGGCCGAAAAACGCGGCTTCGAGTGAGCCCGACACCGGCCCGTGGCTCCCTTTGGCGCTCACCCCGGCGTCGCCGCCCCACGCATTTTCGGACTTGAGCGCCGGCGCTCCCAGTATGAACGCGCCATCGCCGAACTGCTCGAGGAGTGTCGGGAAGCGGACAAAACGCCCGGCACTGGCGCGCACGCTGAGAAACGAGGCGACGCGGAAACGTATGCCAAGGCGGGGGGAGACGAAGAAATTATGCTGCGTTGCAGCATATGACTTCCCCGAAGGCCCGGTGCCCAGCGCAGCCACATCCCCGTCGATACGCAATGCGGGCTCGAGCGCGATGGCGTCGTGCAGCAGACGCACCGCATCGACCAAACCGGCGCCGTACAGCACACGTCGCGCCGGCGAGCCCTGTGCGGCGATGCGCAGCAAATCGTACGGGATGCGCTCTTCAGCGCGCAGCTCGGCCAAGAGCGACGCCAGCTGGTGCCGACCGATCGGAATATCCGCGCGTCCACGAACTCCACCGGCGATCGCGTTGCCTTCGCTCACGTTGGGGCCGAATGGGCCGACCGCTTCGCCGAGCGGATTGGAGAATGCCGAGCGCTCGTACAGAAAATTCGCCGCCAGCTGCGCGGTGAAGTGCCGTTGTTTCCAGCTCAGCGTGGCGTCGATGAGCGCCCGCCCGGTGTCGAGCCTTGCCTGGGTGGTCTCGCCACCAGCGGTCGCCAGGCCCGGCACTCCCTGACGCTTCAAAAACCCGTGCGCCCCCAGCCGCCAGTCGAACGTGGGCGACCCCTTACCGGTCAGCTCAGCGTCGAGCGCCAGCTGGTCGAAGCCGTTGTTGCGTCGCTGCGCGATGTGGTCGTCGGGGGCGTAGTAGAGCGTGCCGCCGTTGTCGTAGTAGCTGAAGTCGCCGTTGGCGCCGCGATAACCGGCGGAGAGCTGTGCGCTCGAACCGTGCGCCGCTTGTCCCCAACTGGCGTTGGCGTTCCGGGCACCGAACGAGCCGGCGCCCGCCTGTGCACGCCAGCTCATCGGTCGACGCGCTTTGTTGGTGATGAGGTTGATAGCACCGCCGATGGCCTCGGCGCCGAGCTCGATAGGGGGCGTGCCGCGCCAGATCTCGACGCGCAGGAGGCCGTCCACGGGAATCTGCGACAGGTCGATGGTGCCCGACGCCGCGCGACTGAGCGGTACGCCATCGACCAGCACCGCGACCTCGGCCTCCTCGGAGCCGCGAATCGACACCGAGGTAAACGATCCGAGACCGCCACGTGATCGCAGATGTACGCCCGCCTGCTGCTCCAGCAGATCGGCGACCGACGCGGTCCGTGCAGTGGCGCTCTGCGCGTCAATCACCGTAACGAACGAAGGCCCGTCGCGCTCGGGCAGCGTCGGATCCGGACGCTCGGCGGGGACGGTTACGGCGCCGATGGAGGTGGGCGCAATGTCGGCAAGCACGGCACGCGCCGCCAGCACATAGGCGCACAGGCCCAGGGCTCCGGCATGCCAAGCTCGTCGCTGTTGTGCTCGCCCGTACAATCGCCGTCCTTGGAACTGCGCGGCGAGCACGGACAAAGAGCGAGAGCGTCACTCGACGCTCGTCGTTCAATCCCCTCCCTCCGAAGGGCTCGATCGCGCGCGTGCAGGCCGGTCTCCTGGCTTGGGCTCGGCGACGGCTCTTCCCGACTCGAACGACAAGTCAGTGAGTGGCTTTGAACCACCGTCGCGTGGACTGCGCCCGTACAGTCGCGGGGGCGGCGCCGGCTTTGTCTCCGGCTTCCCGTTCACCCGCACGCGTATGTTTGTGGGGCCACCCTACCAGGGATGGAACAAGCCCAGCGCATTTTTCGACACAGCGCGCGGCGTGGCGTCGTACGTTACGGCATGCTTGGCGTCCATCCTTCGGCCGAAGAGTTTGTCGCGCTGGGGTCGCGCGGCACACTGGTCCCGGTCTGGCGTGAGCTTTTGTGCGACGGCGAAACTCCGGTCAGCGCCTTTGCCAAGCTCGGCCACGGCGACCACTCGTTTTTGCTCGAAAGCGTGGTGGGTGGCGAAAAATGGGCGGCGTACAGCTTCATCGGCGTCGGCGCGCGCGCGATCTTTCGCGCTCGCGGCCAGACTTTTACCGTCGACCACATCGACATCGAGGGAAACCGCGCGGTAACGCGCCAGAGCGGCCATCTGAGCGCGTTCGCTGGCGACCCGACGCGGGCGCTGGCCGAGCTGTGCGCGGGCTATCGACCGGCGACCGACGCCGCGCTTGGCCTGCCTCGTTTTTGGGGCGGCGCCGTCGGCTATTTTGCCTACGACGTGGTGCGCGCATTCGAGACGCTGCCGGCGGACGCGCCCGATGAGCTGGGCCTGCCCGACGCGGCGTTCGTCATTCCCGACACGCTGGTCATCTTCGATAACCTGCGCCAGACGGTCAAAGTCGTGGCCGCGGCGTTTTGTGCAAACGGTGCCTCCGATGCGACGCTTTCGGCGAGCCGGCAGCGCGCGATCGAACGTATTGCGACGGCCGAGGCCGGGCTGCGTCGGGCGACGGCACTGGTGCCGTTGGCGCTCGGTCAGCCAGCGGCCGACGAGCCCTTTTCATCGCGCACCGCGCGCGCCGACTTTTTGCGCAGCGTCGAAGCTGCCAAAGAGCTGATCGTCGCGGGTGACGTATTCCAGGTCGTCCTCTCGCAGCGCTTCGAGATCGAGCGACGGGGCGTCGAGCCGTTCGACGTCTATCGCGCGCTACGCGTCATCAATCCGTCGCCCTACATGTTCCATCTCAATTTTCCCGACGGGGCGGTCACCGGTGCGTCGCCGGAGATTTTGGTCCGCGTCGAGGGCGACGACGTGCAGCTGCGGCCGATCGCCGGGACCGTCGCGCGTGGCTCCACCGCCGCCGAAGACGCGCGGCTCGAAGCCAAGCTGCGCTCGGATCCCAAAGAGCTCGCCGAGCACGTCATGCTCATCGACCTGGGTCGCAACGACGTCGGGCGCGTCGCAAAGATCGGCTCGGTCACGGTTCCCGAGCGGTTGGTCGTCGAGCGCTATTCGCACGTCATGCATCTGGTCTCGTCGGTGACCGGCGTGCGACGGCCGGAGCTGTCGGCGCTCGACGTGCTGCGCGCTTGCTTTCCCGCGGGCACGCTCACCGGCGCTCCGAAGATTCGTGCCATGCAGATCATCGACGCGCTCGAGCCCACGCGGCGCGGCATCTATGGCGGGGCGGTCGGCTATTTTTCGTTCGACGGCAATCTCGACATGGCGATCGCGATCCGGACGCTGGTCACGCTGGGGGACCGCATCCTGGTGCAGGCCGGCGCGGGAATCGTCGCCGACTCAGTGCCCGAGCGCGAATTCGACGAGACGCTCAACAAAGCGCGCGCGGTCCTGCGCGCCGTGGCCCTGGCCCGCAGCGCGACGCCGCAAAAGGCGAAGGGTGACGGAGAGGCCGATGCTGCTGCTGATCGATAACTACGACTCGTTCACCTACAACCTGGCGCAGTACTTCGGCGAGCTCGGTGCCGAGGTCAAAGTCGTGCGCAACGACGCTTTGACCGTCGATGAAGTGGTAGCGCTGCGCCCCAGCCACCTGGTCATCTCGCCCG
Organism: Polyangia bacterium; assembly: GCA_038325015.1. GTDB lineage: Bacteria > Myxococcota_A > Polyangia > Palsa-1104 > Palsa-1104 > JBBQIO01. Next base: position 17 of record JBBQIO010000129.1, on the reverse strand, counting down.
GTCCGTGCACCCCCAAC
>JBBQIO010000128.1:0-8231 GCA_038325015.1 Polyangia bacterium | reverse complement strand
GTAGCAAGGGCGCGGGCGCACCGTCAAGCCGCGTCGCGTTATCTCCGGTGGCTCGCCAGCCTGAGGCAACCGGCTGGTTTCCCCCCACGGCAGAGCGTGCCCCGGCATGAGGGACCATGATAAACTGTCAGCCGGCCATCGCTGTTCTTCACCCACATAGAGGTATCCATGACCCGTCGCGCTCTTGTCTTCGCTGTGTGTATAGGGGCCGCTGCTTGCGGCGGCAGCGCTAAAAAGAGTGGAGACGACGGCGGCGCCGGCCACGACATGGCCATCAACGGCAGCACCGACATGGCCGTCAACGGCAGCACCGATGGCCGGCGGCAGCGGCGGCGACATGGCGATGATTGGCGGACTACCTTCGGCGATAGCCAAGAAAGTTGTCACGGGTAGTCAGCACACCTGCGCGCTCACTACCGCGGGCGCCGTGCGCTGCTGGGGTGTGACCGAGCACGGCCAGCTCGGCGACGGCACCATCAGCCCCGACGCGGTGGTCAACACGCCGGTCCAAGTCATCGGTCTGACCACGGGCGTGCTCGACCTCTCCGCCGCTGGCGATCACACCTGCGCGGTCACCGCGGGCGGTGGCGTCAAGTGCTGGGGCGCCAACAACAGCGGCCAGCTCGGCAACGGCATCACGACCGATTCGGCCACGCCGGTCGCCGTCATGGGTCTGTCGAGTGGTGTCACCGCGGTCACCACCGGCGAGGCCCACAGTTGCGCGCTGTTGAGCGGCGGCACCGTCAAATGTTGGGGTTCCAACAGCGATCTTCAGCTCGGCGCCACGGCCACCGATGCTTCGCCGACGCCAGTGCCGGTGGCCGGTCTGGCCGCCGGGGTCACCGCGATCGCCGCCGGCACCGATAATCTCGGCACCGGACACACCTGCGCGCTGGCGGGTGGCGTGGTGCAGTGCTGGGGCAACAACTCCTCGGGCGAGCTCGGCCGCACGACCACCGATTTCACCGACGGGGTTCCCGGCAACGTTACCGGCCTGAGCGGCGTCGGTGGAGTCGCGGTCGGCGCCAGCACCACCTGCACCTTTGCCTCCAGCAATGGCGCGGCCAGCTGCTGGGGACGCGACGATGAAGGCGAGCTCGGCGACGGCCACGACGGCGTCAGTCTGGAGCAGCACTCGCCGGTGGCGGTCTCGGGTCCACTCACCGGTGTCACCTCCCTCTCCGCCGGCTTTTATTTCACCTGCGCGGTGGCCGGCGGGGCCGCCAAATGTTGGGGCGACGGCTCCGACGGCGAGCTCGGCAACGGCGGCGAGGCTTTGCAGCACGCGCCGGTGCAGGTCACGGGGCTGTCGGCGGGCGTGGCGCAAATCGCCGCCGGCACCCACCATGCCTGCGCGGTGCTGTCATCGGGCGCGGTGACGTGCTGGGGCTTGAACAGCGCCGGCCAGCTCGGCGATGGCAAAGACGGCACCGGTACCGGTGTGACAGAAAACAACTCCGACGTTCCTGTCGCGGTGCTGTCGCTGCCGTAGGTGCGCGTGGCCGCTTGAACGTTTTGGCGCGGCGGGCCACATAGATAAGGAAGATGGACACAGGCAAGCTCCGACTCGTCCCCGCACCGCCCAGCCCGCAGTCCGCGGAGCTGGTCCGGCGCTGTCAGGCCGGCGAGCGCGAGGCGTTTGGCGAGTTTTACCGACGCTATCGCGCCGACGTGACGCGCAATCTGTTTCGCGTGCTCGGTCCGGGCCGCGGCGATCTCGAGGACGTTCTACAGGACGTGTTCATCGAGGTGTTTCGCTCGATCGCGCGCTTTCGCGGGGAGGCCCAGCTCTCCACATGGCTCTATCGCGTGTGCGTCAACGTGGCGCTGCAGCGGCTGCGCAAAGTGCGCCGGCTGGCCGAGGTGCCCGACGAGAATCTGCCCGATCCCGCGCTCCATCAGACGCCGGAGCGGACGCTGTCCGAGCGCCGGCGGGTGGCCGCGGTGTATCGGCTGCTCGATGGGCTGTCGCCTAAAAAGCGTGTCGTCTTCGTGCTTCACGAGATCGAGGGGCGCGAGCCCAAAGAGATCGCGGCCATCGTCGGAGCGCCGGTGTTGACGGTGCGGACGCGGCTGCACTATGCGCGCAAGGAGTTCTTCGCCGCGGCGGCCCGAGACCCGTCGTTCGATGGTGCTATCGCCCCGTCGAGCGATGACCAAGGAACGGCGTCGTGAGTCGCTGTCCTTCGCCGAGTCGCCTGGCGCGCAAAAGCGCGGATGCCGCCGATGACCAGCACGTCGCCGAATGCGCGCGCTGCCAAACGGCGCGTCGTCGATTGAGCGTGGCCCGGACGGCGCTGCACGAGGCCGCGATGCAACCAGCGCCCGAGCCGGCCGATTGGCCGGGACTGGCCGCGGCGCGTTGGTCGCGTCCGATGCCACTCGTGGCGCCCACGTGGGCTGGGGCGCGTCGACCGTTTTGGGTCGTGCTGAGCGCCGCGGCGACGCTGCTGCTGCTGGTCGGAGTGCGCGCTCGTCAGCCCGTGGCTGTGCCGTTGCCGCCGGTGGTCGCCAAAAAGTCGACGCTGCCGACGGTTGCGCCGTCGCTTGCTCTGGAGGCTGTGGTCACGCTCGTCGGTGGTCGGGTGACGTTGACCCGTGCCGGCCAGAGCCTCACCGTCGACGGTAGGAGCCGGCTCAGCGGCGGCGACGGCATCGAGCTCGCGCCGGCCGCCCGGCTGGCGGCCCAGTGGGCCGACGGCAGTGGATTTCTCGTCACCGGTCCGGCGCGCATGACGGTCGACCGTTTGACTGCGGCTCGGACGTCGCTCGGAATCGAGCGCGGCCAGATCGATGTGCGCGTGCGCCCGGGCTCGGGCCAAGCGGTCGCGGTAGTGACGCCGCGCCACATCGTGTCGGTGCACGGGACATGGTTTCGCGTCGCTGCGTCGCTGCAGCGGACGACCGTCGAGGTCCTCGAAGGGGTGGTCGACGTAGCCGAGCGTGACGGTTCGTCTTCGACGCTGCTGCGAGCGCCGGCGCGCGCGACCTTCGGCGTCGGCAGCGCGCGAACCGGCACGTTGACCGCCGGCGAAGCGACGCGGCTGCGCGCCGAGAGTGAGCTCAATCTGTCGAGCACGTCGGAGTCGACCGGACTGTTGCACATCGATGCTCCGGCACTGGCCAACGTCGCGGTGGACGGCGTCACGTTCGGCCAAGGCAGCCTCGCCGTGCGGCGTCCGCTCGGCCGCCATCTGGTCGAGCTGACCGAGCTTGGCTTCACGCCTGCGCGTCGCTGGGTCGACGCCGACCAGCCCCTGGTCACGCTGTCGCTCGCCCTCGGACCGCTGCGCACACAGGACATCTCGGCCGACGATCTGGCGCGCACGTTGGCGCGGCAGCGGCCGCAGATTCAGAGCTGCTACGAGCGCGGGCTCAAGCGCGATCCCCAGCTCACAGGTACGATCGTGCTCCGTCTTGAGATTGGCGAGGGCGGGCGAGTGCGCCGCGCCAGCGTCGAGAGCTCCACGCTGAACGACGCGCCGGTCGTGGACTGTCTGGTGGACCACGCGCTGCACTCGGTCTACCCCGGCGAAAACGTGACCGTGGTCTATCCGTTGGTCCTGCGCCCGCTCAAGTAGCAGAATTAACCGGACGGCAAACTAGGGTGTGTGGTCGCGGCCATCGGCCATGTTCTCGAAGCGCGTGTACTGGTTCAAGAACGCTAGCCTTGCCAGGCCGGTGGGGCCATTGCGCTGCTTGCCGATGATGATCTCGGCGACGCCCTTGTCCTCCTCTTTGCACTGATCCTTGGAATAGACCTCGTCGCGGTAGATGAACGCGATGAGATCGGCGTCCTGCTCGATGGCGCCCGACTCGCGCAAATCCGACAGCATCGGCCGTTTGTCGGCGCGCGATTCGAGCGAGCGGTTGAGCTGCGACAGCGCCACCACCGGCACGCGCAGCTCTTTGGCCAGCGCCTTTAGGCCGCGACTGATCTCCGAGATCTCGCGCTGCCGGTTGTCCTCTTTGGACACACGCCCCTGAATTAGCTGCAGGTAGTCGATGACCACCAGCCCCAGCTGATCGGCGCTGTTGAACAGGCGCGGGTCGGATCGCCAGCGACGGGCTTTGGCGCGAATCTCGAGTAGCGTCGGCGCGCCGGAATCGTCGATGTACATCGGCGCCTCGGCGATCTCGGAGGCCGCCTTGGTGATCTGCACCCAGTCGCGCGTCTCTAAAAAGCCGCCGCGCAGCTTGGTCGAATCGACGCGCGCCTGCGAGCACAGGAGCCGTTCGCCGAGCGCCTCCTTGGACATTTCCAGCGAAAATACCAGCGACGGCACCTTGTAGTGAATGGCCGCATTCTGCACCGCGTTCATGACGAACGACGTTTTTCCCATCGATGGACGGGCAGCGATGATCACCAGCTCGCCCGGCTGTAGCCCGGCGGTCATCTCGTCGAATTTCCGAAAGCCCGTGGCCACCCCGGTGATCGCCTGCTTGCGATCGTAGCGCCGCTCGAGCGCGCGGATCGTCGTCTTGAGAATTTCTTTGATCGGCTCGTACGACGTCTTCATCGAGCGCTGTGCGATCTCGAAGATCGAGCGCTCGGCGGTGTCGATGTATTCGTCGACGTCGCCGTACTCGCCGTACCCCTTGGCGGCGATCTCGCGGCAGGCTTCGACCAGCCGCCGCGCCGTCGCTTTGCCGCGCACGATGCGCGCGTGATAGGCGATATTCTCGACGGTGACGACCTTGTCCGACAGCTCGGTCAGATAGTCGGCTCCGTTGAACGCCCGCAGCCGATCGATCGTCTCTTGCGCCTTCATCTGCTCGACGACGGTCAACGAATCGATCGGCCGCGACGACGCGTCCAGCTCGATCATCGACTCGTAGATCGCGCGCAGCGCCGGGTGGTAAAAATCCTCCGGCGTCAGGAACTCGGCGACCTCGTTGAACTTGGCCGGATGCACCAAGATGCCGCCGATGACCGACTCTTCGGCTTCTTGGCTGTGCGGCGGCGTCGGACGGCTTTGCGATTCGTAGCCCGACGAAGTCACCATGGCGGACACTTTAGTCTCGGGCTATGAGAAGGGGAATCGATTTGCGGCAGCGAAACCGATGGCCGGCTCGATTCGTAATAATCCTGCGGCAGTCGACGCACACAAGGAGACCTCGATGAAGACGAACAAAGTTCTGATGTTGGTGGCGGGCGTGCTCGCCGTCGGGTTTGGCGTCGGCGCTTACGCCGGCACCAGCAGCGAGACCGATGCGTTCGGAAAAATGACGTTGCAGCAGGTGGACGGCAAGCTCCACGACAAGAACTTCTACGTGTTCGACAACAACACGCCGGATCGCTACGCCGAGGGCCATGTACCGGGCGCCAAGTGGGTCGATCCGAGCGCGCTCGCCGCCACCGATCTGCCGGCCGACAAGAGCGCGACGCTGGTCTTCTATTGCGCCAACACGCACTGCGGCGCCTGCCATCAGGGCGCGCGCGCGGCGATCAAGCTCGGCTACAAGAACGTGTTCATCATGCCCGAGGGCATCGCCGGTTGGGAAAAGGCCAAATTGCCGACCGAAAAGAAGAGCTAGCCGATCCGAGCAACAGGTCGGCCCACACGTCAGCTCGTCGTAAATCTCGCCACGAACAGCGCATGATCCGAATCGGGCGTCGGCGGCCCGTCGCCCAGGACGCTATGGTCGCGCAGCTGCGCGTTGAAAAATTGCGCGCCGTGCAGCGCCGCGCCGAGCTCCGGTGAAACCAAGATGTGATCGATCTGAATACGCTGACCTGCGTGCGTCGCGCTGTAGCGCGCCTCGGGCGGGACCAGCTCGGCACACGCTTTGAGCCGCGTCTTGGGACCGAGCGCGCGCACGATGCGCAGCGGCGCCGAGTCGATCGAGTCGTTGAGATCGCCGACCAGCGCGACGCGCGAAGTTTCCGTCAGGGCCTGCTCCACCAAGCCGCGCACAAAGAGCGCCTCGGCAGCGCGCGACATCAGCGCCCGCACCGCGCCCTCGGCCCAATCGGCCTGCGTCAGCGGGGCAATGTCGCTGCCGTCGGTACGGCGCAGCGGAGTCGGATGCTGCGATTTCCAGTGCGCCACCAGGACGTCGACTTCGCCTAGGCCGGGCACGGCGAAGCGTCCGTGAGGCATCGCGCGGCGCAGCGGAATGCGACCGTCGTATGCTGGGTCGCTGTCAAAAAAGCGCGGCAGCGGAAGTGACTCTGAACTGTGAATCCACTGTGCGACCAGCGGCACACGGGCGATAAGCGCGTTGGCAATGCCGCGGCGGTCGGGCGGAGCGACAATACGCGTGGTGTATTCATTGCCGCGCGGCAGGAGCGACAGCACCTGGTCGAGCGCCGCCGCCGAGCCGACCTCTTCGATGCCGAGCACGTCGGGGTCGGCCTCTGCAATGCGGGTGGCGATGGTCGCCGTTTTTTCGGCATGGCCGGCGTCGAATAGATCTTTGACGTTGAACGTAGCGAGCGTGAACACGGCGGCCATGTTACCTCGGCGCGGGCGCAACCAGCACACCCGCCTGATACACCGCTTCGATGGCGCGCGTGTTGCGAATGTCGGCCAGCGGATCGCGCGACAGAACGACCAGGTCGGCGCGATAGCCGGCCGCGATGCGTCCGCGCGATTCCCCTAGCCTGAGCGCATGCGCCGCGTCGCTGGTTGCCGCGCGCAAGACTTCGCGCGGCGACAGACCGGCCTCGTGCAAAAACGCCATCTCCTGATGCACGCTCAGTCCCGGCGCGATGAACGGCGTCGGAGTATCGGTGCCGACCACCAAGCGCACGCCGCGCGCGTGCAGCAAGCCAACCCACGCCAACAGCTTGGGCCACACTGCGTGAGCGCGCCGATAATGCGCGGGCGTCCAGTCGGCAGTGAAGCTGCCCGCCGACCAGCCGGCACGAAAGGCCGCCGGTGCACGCGCCAGAATTTGCGGATCGGCAGCGGCGACATCGCCGTACAGCTTGGTCCACATCGTGATCAGCGTCGGATCGACGGTCACGGCGTGCATGAGGATGGCGTCGACCAGCGCGGTCATTGCCGGGCCGTGCAGGTCGACCTGTTCGAGCCAATAAACGCGGCTGAACAGCGATCCGTCATAGCCGTCGCGCGCGCGCGGACTGAGATAGGCGGGCGACCAGCACGCCGGATGCTCCAGCGAGTCGATGCCGAGCTGTGCAGCTTCAGTCCACGTTGTGGCGCTCAGGTGGCCGATGACCGGCAACCCCAATCGATGCGCCACGGCGATCGCGACGCGCGCCAGATCCGCCGGCAGATTGGCGTACAGCTTGATCGCATCGACCCCGGCGAGCGCTTGCCAGCGGACCTCGGCCTCGACTTCGTGGGCGTCGTGGACGAGCACGAACGGCTCGGGGCCAAACGTGCCGGCGTTGAGCATGCGCCCGGCAGTCAAGATGGTCGGGCCCGCCACTTTGCCGGCGGCGACGGCGCTGCGCAGTGTGATCGCGGCTTCGGTCTCCCCGCCCGGATCGCGGATCGTAGTCACGCCGAAGTCGAGGAGGCGGCGCAACGTTTCGAGAGCCGCCGGCCGATCCCAACGCGCCTCGATGGCGCCGTTTTCGTCCCAGGGATGCAAAAAAAGATGCGCGTGCAGATCCATGAACCCGGGAACGAGCCAGCGCCCAGCGAGCGGAATCACGCGCGCGCCGGTGGCAAACGAGCTCGCCGCCGGCTGCACCGCGAGAATTGTGCTGCCGTCGACGATGACGTCGCGGTGAGGCTGCGCGGCGGCGCCGGTGCCGTCGATCACGGTGACGTCGTGCAGGACAAGGGGCGTGGCGGCCGCGGCCGTGGGGCAGAGCACGACCAAGGCGAGCAGCAAACGACGCATTACGTTGACCGAATCATGCGGCAAATTAAAAAAGCCTGCCCAGATCGCTCTGGGCAGGCTCGATGACGCGGTAACGGAGCTACTGCTTGGGGACGACGACGACCTTGACCTTGGCAGTCACGCTATTGCCCAGGCGCACTTCGACCGTGTGGTAGCCGATGGTCTTGATCGGCTCGCCCAACACGATCTTGCGATGGTCGACGGTGACGCCCTTGGCCGCCAGCTGCTCGGCGATGTCGCGCGACGTAACCGAGCCGAACAGCTTCTCGGCCTCGCCCACCTGGCGCTCGATCTGCACTTCGATGGCCGACAGCTTGTCGGCAATCGACTGCGCATCTTTGAGCGTCTTGGCGTTTTTCGCCGTGATCAACTTCTTTTCGTGCTCGATCTGCTTGATGTTGCCAGCGGTG
>JBBQIO010000127.1:0-8311 GCA_038325015.1 Polyangia bacterium | reverse complement strand
GCGCGGCCGCGTCCTTTTTAAGGTCGCGAATGCGCCACTTCGATTCAGGGTGGCGACGCAGCACGCCGAGCCCGCTGCACGGCGCATCGATGAGCACACGATCGTAGAGCGGCGCTAGACCGACCGGGCGCGTCAGATCGGTGCGCACGATTCGCAGTTGGGTCAGCCCCAGGCGGTGCGCTTGATCTTCGAGCAGCCCGAGCTTGCGCTCCGAGGTGTCGGCCGAGTCGATGTGTGCGGTCGGGGCCAGCGCCGCCAGATGGAGCGACTTGCCACCGACGCCAGCGCACGCGTCTAAAATGCGCTCGCCCGCCTCGGGCGCGACGAGCCGGGCCACGATCTGGGCCGCCAGATCTTGAATCGCGAAGCTGCCATCGGTGAACGCGGCTGTGCGGCTCAGATCGCCGCCGCCGTCGGCACGCAGCGCTTCGGTCAAGAGCGTCGACGGCGCCAAGGTGACCTCCGGTCGCTCGCTCGACAGACGCGCAATGAGCGCCACGCGCGCCGCCTCCGCGCCCTCCGCCTTGGCCACCACGCGCAGCCAGATCGGCGCCGGCCGGTTGAGCGCGGTCAAAAATGCGCCGGCTTCGTCGAGCCCGAATCGGCCCACCGCATCGTCGACCAGCCAGTCGGGCGCGGAGCACGAGATGGCCAGGGCGGCTTTGGGATCTTTGGGCGGCGGCGGCTCGCCGCTCGAGGCCAGCTTGCGCAAGAGCGCGTTGACGAAGCCGGCCAGTTTGGCGCCGCGCACCCGTTTGATGGCCTCGACCGCGTCGTCGACCGCCGCGTGGGCCGGCACGCGGAGAAACAAAATCTGATAGGCACCGATGCACAAGGCGTCGAGCGCGCGTGCATCGAGGCCTGCCAAGCCGCGTGGTGTCAACGCGGCGAGCGCATACTCCAGCCGACGGCGCTGCTTGAGCACACCATAGACGAGCTCAGTGCACAGCGCGCGGTCAGCATCGGACAGGCGCGTGCGTTCGAGCTCGCCGCCGAGGGCCAGCGTGGCGTAGGCGCCGTCCGCGACCCGCACCAGGACCCGCCGGGCGACGTCACGCGCAGTGACGCGGCGAGAGTCGTTCACATCAGCCGCCGAGCACGACGCCGGGCGCCAGATGGTTGCCCGCAAGTAGCGCCTGCGCGGTCATGCGCTTTTTGCCCGGCAGCTGCAGCTCGGCGAAGGCCACCGCATCACCGCCGCAGGCCACGATGAGGCCGTCGCGATCGTGGCCGAGCACGACGCCGGCCGAGCCCGAGCCGGACACAACGCGCGGCGAAAACAGCTTGAGCGACTGCGCGCGCCATGTCGTGTGAGCGCCGGGCCACGGGTCACAGCCACGGACCAGATCGCTCACCGCCACCGCGCCGACCGCGAAGTCGACCTGGCCGGTGCTCTTTTCCAACATCGGCGCCATCGTGGCCAAGGCCGAGTCCTGCGGTCTGGGCGGCGGCGGCGTGCCGTCACTTAAAAGCGCCAACCCTTCGGCGAGGAGCGCCGCGCCGAGCGGCGCCAGGAGATCGTGTAGTTCGCCGCCGGTGACCTGGCGATCGATCGACATGCTGCGTTGCAGCAAAATATCTCCGGTGTCCATCCCGACGTCCATCTGCATCAGGGTCACGCCAGTCTCGGCCTCGCCGCGGATGATCGCCCACTGGATCGGCGCCGCACCGCGGTAGCGCGGCAGGAGCGACGCGTGCACGTTCCAGCAGCCGAAACGCGGCACACGGAGGACGTCGGCTGGCAAGATGCGCCCGTAGGCCACGACCACGCATAGGTCGATGTCGAGCGCCCGCAGCTCGTCGACGAATGGCCCTTTTTTGAGCGACGTGGGCTGCCACACCGGCAGCCCGAGGGCGAGCGCGCGCAGCTTGCAGTCGGGCGCCTTGGCGTTGAGGCCGCGGCCCGCCGGACGGTCGGGCTGCGAAACGACCGCTTGCACATCGGTGGCCTGGGCCAGCGCTTCGAGCGCGGGCACGGCGAAGCCCGGCGACCCCATGAACACCGTGCGCAACCGCCTCTTGAGCACCGAGCTCAATGCGCGGCGCCGGACAGGAGCTGGCTGCGATAGGCGTGGCGCAGCTCGCGATCGAGCAGCACACGGCGCGCCTCTTCGAGCACCTCGGCGATCTCCTCGAACACCGGCGCCAGCTCGACGCGCAGCGGCTCGACAAAACGTTGCGGCGCAAAATCCTGCCGCAGTCGTTCGTAGGCGCGCAAAATCTCGTGCTCAGTCGCGTCGCGCTCGACGCCGAGCACGGAAAAATAGTCGCAGTCGCCGAGCTGCTGCCATTTGGCCTGGACGCGCTCACGGTCCACCGCGCGATCCTCGGGGCGCTCGGGCTCGGCGCGCAGCGCGCGGCGCCGCTCTGGCGTCAGGCTGTCTGCCTGCCCGTGCCACGTGGTGCCGTCGACCGGCGAGGTCGCTTCACCGACGCGCACCGCTGCGATGCACCACAACACCCACGACAGCGCATAGAGCCCGCACTCGCTCAGTGCCATGGTTGGCAAACCTCCGACTGCGAGTCGGATCTCGCCGAGTGATCGGTGGCCATCGATCAGCTCGGCGGCCAACTTTTCGGCTGCCGTGAGCGCCATGTCGGGCAGTGCTTCTGCGAAACGGACGGTCGGTGTCAGCACCGTCTCTGGGGGGCCGAGTCGCTCGACCAGTCGTTCGAGCCCGTACTTTCTGCGCACGCCCTCGAGGAGCAGCGCGAACGGATGAGCAGTCAGCCGCAGCTTGTCCTCGGCGGAGGCCTGCTCGGTCGACAGCCGGTAGCTCGCGCGATCCCAGGTCGGATTGAACAGCGAGTACCAGATCTCTTCGGTTTGCCGACGGAGCGCCGCAAACAGCTCGCCCGGCTTGAGCAGCCCCAGATCGACCAGCGCCTGCGCACCTGCGCGACCGCCGCCGAGCGGGACCTCGCGGGTCAGCGCATGCTGCTCGCGCGTCAGCTTGCCCTCGCGATAGAGGAGGTCGCCGAGCCGATCATGGGTTTGATTTCCAGTCGCCGACACCGGCGCACCACCGTCGAAGAACAGCGATTTTTGGCCATCGCTACGGCTCATGGTCAGGCGCCCTGTAAAGCCGGCGGCGTGCAAGCGCGCGAGCAGCTCGACGACGTCGAGCTCGCCGAGGTCACCCGACTCTTCGACCAGCTCATCGAGCGTGACCGGCGCCTTGGCCGCGATCGACAGGCGCGGCGCACTCAGCGGCGGGTTCGGCACGGCCGAGCTCTTGAGCGGCGCGTCGCGGAGGCTGGCGTCGAGATCCGGCGGGCGCACCATCGTCGGATCAGTGGCCGGGGTCTCGACGCCGAGCGCGTCCAGGTCGATGTCGCCAAGCGACTCCTCGTCGGAATAGGCAGGCGCGGCGGGTCCGCTCGAACGCGCATCGGGAAACAGCCGTCGCTCGGCGGCCGAGAGATCTTGATCGAGACGGCGGAGGGACGACAGCGGTGCGCGCGACGAGGAGGAGGTCAGAGACGCCGAGTGGCCATTGCTCGCGTCGAGATCCATGGCCGCATCGAGAAAGGAGGGCTCGATGGCGCCGTACAAGCTCATCCCGGCGGGGTCGCGGAGCGCATCGTCGGCCCGCAAGACAGGCTCGTTGCCCAGCGCGATGCTCGCTGGCGGCAGGCCGAGCGAATTCGATGTGGAGAATTCAGCGTCCGACAAGGGCGCCGGCGCCGGGACAACCTCGGTCTTCACCTGTGCCAAAAACGCGCGCGGCATCACCCGAACCGGCAGCGGCGTTTCCCAACCGTCAACCGGGACAGTCCACTCGTCCGCGGCCTCATTGCGACCCTCTTCGCCGTCGAACGGGGCGTCGATCTCGAGGACCGGCTCCTCGACGAACCGCGTTGCGGCCTCGCCCTGACCGGCCTCGGCAGCGACGGCGAGCTTCTCCACCGCGTCGGCCAGCTCCTCGCCGGCGACCGGCCGGAGAAAGGTGCGCTGCACGTCGAGCCCCTGCGCCCCTTCGCGATCGGCCAGTACGAAGAGCGGCAGCTCGGCGAACCGTGCGCGCGCCAGATCGATCAGCTCCTTTGCGTCCTCGCTGAAAAGGCCATCGGCGATGATCAACACCAGCGGTCGCTCACCGTTCAGAAGATCGCGGGCACCCTCGCCTCCCTCGGCCAGCACCAGCCGCACGCCTATATCACCGAGCGCGCGGCGACATAGCTCTCCTTCGTAAGGGTTGGCGACGATGAGAACCAGCGGAGGGGACACGGGCAGGCATTATAGCCGCTCTGCTACGGTCACAGCATCGACATCGGATCGATATCCACCGTCGCGCGTACCGTGGACGGCCGCTCGATGTCAGCCGCGGCCCGCGCCAGCCAGCGCACGGCGCGCGGCGTCTTGGCACGCACGAAAAGCTGCCAGCGAGTCCGCCCTTTGAGGCGTGACAGCGGCGCTTCGGAGGGACCCAAGATAACCGCGTTCTCGTCGCTGCCGAGCCCTTTTGCTGCGGCCGCCGCCGCGCTGCCACCCCGCCGGGCGACGTCCTGCACCTCGCCCGGATGGACCCCATCGTAGCGCACGCAGGCCATGCGGCTGAGTGGCGGATAGCCCAGCTCGCGGCGGTGCTCGAGCTCAGCCGCGGCGAAGCGCGCATAATCGTGCGTGCGCGCGCAATCGATCGCCAGATGGTCCGGCCGATAGGTCTGAATGAGCACGCGCCCGGCACGCCCGCCCCGGCCGGCGCGCCCGGCAACCTGCGCCAAGAGCTGGAACGTTCGCTCCGAGGCGCGAAAGTCGGGCAGCCCGATCCCTTGATCGGCGAGCACAACCCCGACCAGAGTCACCGACGGAAAATCGTGCCCCTTGGTGATCATCTGCGTGCCGACAACGATGTCGAGCGCGCCCTTTTGCAGCGCTTCGAGAATGCGGAATAGGCCGTCGCCCTCGGCGGTATCGCGATCGAGCCGGCCCACGCGCGCCGTCGGAAACAGCTCGCGCAGCCGCTCCTCGACCTGCTCCGTGCCGTAGCCGAGCCGCTCGATTTTCGCGGCGCCGCACAGGGGGCACTTGTGCGGCAGCGGCGTTTGATGGCCGCAGTAGTGGCAGGTCAACCGCGCGCGCTGCGACCCGCCCGGTTGCGTCTGCGACTGATGGTAGGTCAGGCTTACGGCGCAGTCCGGGCAGCCCATCGACTTGCCGCAGCTGGTGCACAGGACGAACGTCGAAAAGCCGCGCCGGTTCAAGAACAGGAGCGCCTGCTCGCCGCGCGCCAGCGTCTCGCCGAGCGCCGTGACCAAGGGTGCGGTTAATAGCTGCGCACCCGGCCGATGCTGCCGCAGATCGAGCAACTCGACGCTCGGCAAGGGTTGCGTCGTGGCGCGAAACGGCAGCTCGAGCAGGCCCAAGCGACCGTCCTGTGCGGCCAGAAACATTTCCAGGGACGGCGTCGCTGAGCCGAGCAGCACGACCGCGCCATGCGCCCGCGCGCGCATCAGTGCGACGTCACGCGCGTGATAGCGCACGCCCTCCTCTTGCTTGAACGAAGAGTCGTGCTCCTCGTCGACGACGATCACGCCGAGGCGCGCGAGCGGCGCGAACACCGCCGAGCGGGCACCGACGACGATATTGGCTTCGCCACGGGCGATCGCGTCCGACGCCATTCGCCGTTCCGCATCGGCTAGACCGCTGTGCAGCACCACTACACGGCCTTCGAAGCGACCGCCGAAGCGCGCGGCAAGCTGTGGCGTCAGCGCGATTTCGGGCACCAGCACGAGCGCCTGCCGACCGAGCGCCAGCGCGTGCGCGATGGCCTGCAGATAGACTTCGGTCTTGCCCGAGCCGGTGACGCCGTGTAGGACAAACGCCGCGAATTTTTTCTCCGCGATGAGTGGCTCGACAGTGGCCACCGCGTGGGCCTGCGCCGCGTTGAGCTGCGGCGGCGGACGGCGGTCCGGCGTAAAGCGCGCAAAAGGATCGCTGCGCCGCGGACGCTCTTGGACGCTGACGAGGCCGTCTTTGACGAGCTGCGCGACAAGCGCGCCCGACTGCGCATCACGCTGTCGCAAGTCCGCGGCACGCAGCTCGCCGGCCTCCGCGATCGCCTGATAAATCTGGCGCCGTCGCGCAGCACGGCCGAGCTCGACGGGCTCGAGCGCTCGCGCAATCGTCAGCCAGCGATCAGTCGGCGACGCGGCGACGCGCGCTTCGTCGACCAGCGCCACCAGGCCGCGCGCCGTCAACTTCTTGAGCAGCGCGGTGTCGAGCTCGGAGCGCGCGACGTCATGCGCCGTTAGCTTGGCCAAGAGCGCCCGCTCTACACCGTCGAGTGGCAGTGCCCAGGGTGGCAAGAGCACGCTTTGGTGCGCGCTCGCCTGCCGCCGCCCCTCGTCCGTAAGCGCGACTCGCTTGTGGGTCCGGGCGCGGCCGCCGGCCGGGACCATCAAGCGCAGCGCCTCGCCGAGCGGCGCCTGATAGTAGTCGGCCATCCAGCGCGCCAGCGCCAGCAGATCGGCCGGCAACGGTGGCGCATCGACCCGCTCCTGGATGGGCTTGAGGATCATCGCGTCAGACGGCTCGTGCTCGAGGCTGACGATCACGCCCTCGACAGAGCGGCCACCGAGCGGCACCCACACGCGCGACCCCAAGGCGAGCTCGCCGGTGCGCGCCAGCTCGGGTGGAACCCGATAGTCGAACGTGCGCGTGAGCGGCGCGAAAACGGCAACTCGGACGTTCACGGGCGGGCGAGCAGCTCCCGCATGATGTCGCGCAGACCCTCCTTGAGCTCCGGCCGCTTCCACGCCCAATTCAAACAGGCTCCGAGGTACCCCAGGCGATCGCCTGCGTCATGGCGCTGACCGTCGACGCGCAGCCCATAGAACTCGTGCTGCACGGCGAGCTCGGCGAGCGCGTCGGTGAGCTGAATCTCGCCGTTTCGTCCCGGCTTGGTGCGCTGCAAAATCGGCCAGATTTCAGCCGGCAGCACATAGCGGCCGACGATCGCGAGCCGACTGGGCGCGGTTCCGGCCGGCGGCTTTTCCACCATCTGCCGAATGCGCAAGAGGTCAGGATGGCCCTCGACGCTGTCCCCTCCGACGATGCCGTAGAGGTGCTCTTGACCGGGAGCGACCTCTTGCAGCGCGATCACCGCGGCGCCGCCGCGTGCCTCGTAGGCGCTGCACAGCTGCGCGATCGCCGGGGGTCGTCCTTCGGTGTCGAACAGATCGTCGCCGAGCAGCACCGCGACCGGTTCGTCGCCCACCGCATGGCGCGCGACGAGCACCGCATGCCCCAGGCCGAGCGGCTCCTTTTGCCGCACCGAGATCAGCCGGACCATCGACGAGATGCGCGCCATGTCATCGGCCAGCTGCGTCTTGCCGCGCCCGCGCAGCGTGTGCTCGAGCTCGTAGGCGGTGTCGAAGTGATCCTCGATCACGGCCTTGCCGCGCCCGGTGACCAGGACGATCTCCTCGATGCCGGCAGCGACGGCCTCTTCGACAATCAGCTGCAGCGTCGGCACATCGACGATCGGCAGCATCTCCTTGGGGATCGCCTTGGTGGCGGGTAAAAAGCGCGTGCCCAGTCCGGCCGCGGGAATAATAGCTTTACGAATCTTAGTAAGAGTCATAATCCTGCTCGACTGGCGGTCATTCCCCTGGTTGTAGCACTTCGGCGCGGCGGCGGCGGCGCTCGGCGGCCTGCTCGGCGTGCGCGCCGTCTGAGGACTCGTCCTGCACCTCGGATCGGCCGCGAATCAGCAGCGTCTCCAAGATCGCGCCCGCCCAGGCCAAAGCCACACACCATCCGCCGAGCCAGCGCAGCTCGGCCACGTCACGCGATAAAATGGTCGCCACGGGAGCGTGCGCGGCGGCCAGCGCGGCGATGTCGGCGACGACCCGCCGGATCAACATCGCTCCCACACCCACGCCGGCGACGGCCACACCCATGGCTACCACGCGCGAGCGCCCGCCGCCGAGCCAGTGCGCCACCGAGCCGGCGGCCAACCCGCCCAGGGCGGCGCCGGCAAGCAATACCGCGCTCTGCAGCGCCAGCACATGTGCGACGTCGTGCAGCGCTATCGAAGGCGATGCGCCCGGCGGCCATTGCGTGCGGGCGACCTGCTCCACGGCTTGGGCCAAGGCCGGCCCGCGCACCAGGAGGGCAACGTACATGCCGGTCAGCGCTCCGGCGACCTCGGCCAACGACGAGCTCACGGCCACGCCCTCATCAGAGTCCGAGGCTGACCTTGAAGGTGAACGTATCGGCGGAAAAGCTCTTGCGCCGCGGATCCTGGCCCGGATGGGTCATGACCCACGCCACGTCGATGCCGCTGTACACCGGATGAGCCCA
>JBBQIO010000126.1:0-8316 GCA_038325015.1 Polyangia bacterium | reverse complement strand
CACAGAACCGGCGCCGTGAAATGGCTGCCCCGAATTCCCAGCGGAACAATCGGCACGCCCATCTTGCGTGCGATCTTGAGAAAGCCGGTGCGGCCTCCGAAATCGACGCGGAAGGCCTGCCAGATCGGCCGCAGCGTTTCGTAGTCGCCCCCCGGGAAAAGCAGGAGCGGCACGCCCTGGGCGAGCGCTGCTTCGGCGGCTTCATAGGTCGACGGAATCGCGCCTGCATGGCGCAGCACGATCGACGCAGGAAAGAGACGCAACCCCAGTGGGTGCGCGAACGCGGCCAATCGGCGCTCGGGACCGACATGCTTTATGTATAAAGCAATGAAGCTGAGAATCTCGGCGATGCCCAGGCCGGCCGAGTGGTTCGCAACCAAAATATAGGCGCCCGACGCGGGCAGGTGCTCGACGCCCGACAGCGATGCGCGGTGCGCGACCCGCACCAAAGGTCGCAGGAAACGCGCGAAGCGCACGAATCCGGCCGATGGACGACCGGGATTCGCGACCGACACCGGGCGCCACCGCTTCAACGCGCCGCCTTTCGCTCGCCCACCAACAGGCCATCGGGTACGAAAAAGGCGTCGGACATGGCGGCACAATAGCCCGTTAGCTCGAGCGTGGCTCCACCGCCATTTGCGCATTTCGGCCAGACCGCGGTCAAGCCGCTCCGGCTCGATGATTCGACTGACCGGCGACTGCGCACGATCGCGACGTCCCAATTGTGAAACTCGCTCCGAGTCGCCTTGTCAGATCGACGACACCAACCAGCTCGACCATTCGCGAACCCAGCAGGGCATGCGGTAGCATCCCAACGAGATGGCGGCGCCGATCAACTACCGGGGAGCATGTGCTGCGGTCTGGCAGTGCCGCCCCGACGTGTGGCTCACGCTTTTGTGGGACGTTCCCGACGCTGCCGAAATCCAGTCTGTGACGCGCGAGTGGGAGCGCGCGGTTGTCGTCGGCGTTCCCTATCGCTCCGTCGTCGACGTGCGCAACGTTCGTTACGTCGATGCGGTCGCGTTCGCCGCGCTCGCCGGACAATTGCGCAGTCGGCGCAGCGATTTGCTTCCGCTTCTGCGCGGCCAAGCGATCGTCCGCTCCGACGGCGTGATCGGTGCGATGGCGATGGGCCTCTTGGCAGTGGTCGGCTGGCGCGCGCCGGTGCGAATCTTCACGGATGTCGCGGCGGCACTGAGCTGGCTCTTGCCGGGCGACGAGGCGATCCCGGGCGAATACGCCCGTTGGCAGGAGCGCAACATCGTCGATGCGCCGCTCTTGACCAGCCTACGAAACCTCCTCCAAGCGCGCTGCGCGGACATCGATCCGGCGCGCGCGGCCCGCTCGCTAGGCATGTCGCTGCGCACGCTGCAGCGCCAGCTGGCCGCCTCGGCGACCTCGTTCAGCGACGAGCTCGCTCGCGCGCGATTGGGCAAGGCCAAGGAGCTGCTGGCATCGTCGGAGGAAAAAATCGACGTCATCGCCGGTCAGGTGGGCTTTGCGTCGGCCAGCCACTTTGGTCGCTTCTTCGCAGCGGCCACGGGCGAGGCGCCGAGCGGCTGGCGGGCCCGGCGCCGATGACGGCCGACGGTCATCGAGCAACGCTGAGCTATCACGCGCGCCTGTTGAGCGATCTTTGGCGCATGGACAGCTATGAGCGCGCGCTGCGCCGACTGGTTCGTCCCGGCGACGTGGTGCTCGATCTCGGCACCGGAACCGGCATCCTGGCGATGCTCGCCGCCCGGCGGGGTGCGCGCGTGCACGCGGTCGAGTCGATGGGCGTGGCGCACCTGGCCGAGCGGCTGTTTGCCCACAATCGCGTCGCAGTGCAGCTGCACCACGCCGACATTCGCAATCTCGAGCCGGTCGAGCCGGTCGACCTGGTGGTCAGCGATTTTCTCGGCTGCTTCCTGGTCGACGATCGCATGCTGCCGGCGGTCGAGGCGGCCGGACGCTGGCTCAAACCGGGCGGCCGCTTCTGCCCGTCGGAGGTGCGCCTGTTCGTGGCGCCGGTCGGGGACTTTTCGTTGCCCTCGGTCGAGGTGTGGAGTGAGCCGTTCTACGGCGTGGATCTGGCGCCGGCCCAAGCCGAGGCGCTGCGCGTGTGCTCGCTCGGCAACCTCCATCCCAATACGCTGCTGTCGGAGCCCGAGCGCTATCACACGTTCGTGCCGCCAGGTCCGGCGCCGCCGTTCGATCGCACATTCCGCTTTACGACGCAGCGTCCGGGGCGACTCCGCGCGCTGGCCGGCTGGTTCGAAGCGCAGCTTGCCGACGACGTGATCCTGACGACCGCGCCCGGCTACGAGACGCACTGGGGCCAGCATCTTTTTGCGTTGCCCGCACGTGACCTCGAGGCAGGAGCGCTCCTCGAAGTGCGCCTATGGCTGGACGCCGATCGCTGGCGCTGGGCCGGCACGCTCGGGGGCGAGCCGTTCGCCATCGAAGAGGCGCTGGCCGCGTGAGCCATTCCGCGTACGAGCGAGGCAACGCGCTGTTCGTCAACGAACGCTACGAAGAGGCGGCGCGTGAATATTCGGCCGCGATCATCGATGGCATCGATGGCATCGATGGCGACGGCGATGGCGCCGACCTGTACGAAAATCTCGGCCTGACCTTGTGGAAGCTCGGTCGATGGCGTCCGGCGGCGCGCGCGCTTTTGCGCACGCTCGATGGCCAGCCGACGCGTCGGGAGCAGACGTTGCGGGTTCTGGTGAGTTGTCTGTTTCGCGACGGTCGGCCGCTCGACGGCGAGCGACTGCTGCGAATCTACGAGCAGGCGTTCGGCCCGCACCCCGAGGCGTGGAAAAAATCGTAAAGTGGTGGGGGTGGCCGGGCGAAAAGTTCACGCGGTGAGCGCGCTTCAGCTCGACCTGTTGGCGCTCGTCTCGACGATCGCGGTCTTGACCGTGACCTGGCGCAACGTCTGGCTGGCGACGGCGCTGCTGGCCTTCGTGACGCTGCTCCGGTTTGCCGTGCGGCGCTCCGGTCGCGATGTTGGGATCTTCTTGTTCGGCTTCGTATTCGCCTCGCTAGCCGAGATCGTCCAGGTGTGGGCCGGGCTGTATCGCTACGCGCAGGCGTGCCCGCTGGTCATTCCCTATTACAATTTTTTCTTGTGGGGGATGGTCCTTTTGGCGTCGGCGCAATGTCTGCGGGCGCTCGAGCGCAGGGTTGGGGTCGACACGCCGGTCGGCTTGGCTAGGTTGGCCTGGGAAAATGCCCTCTATGTCGGAATGACCACGCTCTTGTGCCTGGCGCCTGGACACCAACAATCGATCGCGGCGGTCTTCGGGACCCTGCTCGTGCTGCGCCTGACGTTGGTTCGCGAGCGCGGCAATCTGTGGTTTCTGCTGGTCGGAATGATCTTCGGTCCGGTGACCGAAGGATGGTTGGTGCACACCGGAATCTATCGTTTCGCCGAGCCGATGGTCGGTAATCTGCCGCTCTGGCACCCCATCTACTGGGGACTCATCGTGCTCTATCTGCGCTCGATGGCGCGGGCCGCCGACCAGTACGCACGGTGAAGGCGATCTGTGGCACTGTCCCGCCCAATGGAGCGTAAAGGAGTGCAGATGCACAAGGGGTCGAACCACCTCGCGCACGCGTCGGTGCCCAGGGAGCAGGTCAAGAGCGTCGTCGACGAATATCGGGCGTTTCACGCCGGCCCCGTCCAGGTGCGCAAGACGCACTACACCGAGATGGTCAACGACTACTACAATCTCGTCACCGACTTTTACGAGTTCGGATGGGGGCAGTCGTTCCATTTCGCGCCCCGCTGGAAGGGCGAGTCGCTCGACGCGTCGCTGGCGCGCCATGAGCTGTATCTCGCATTCAAGCTCGGTCTTCAGTCGGACATGACCGTGCTCGACGTCGGCTGCGGCGTCGGAGGGCCGATGCGGACGATCGCGCGCTTCTCGGGCGCCAAGGTGCTCGGGGTCAACAACAACGACTATCAGATCGAACGCGCAACGCAGCTCAACCGCCAGGCCGGTTTGGCCGAGCGCTGCTGCTTTTTGAAGGCCGATTTCATGAAGCTGCCGCTGCCCGACGGCAGCTGCGACGCCGTGTATGCGATCGAAGCCACGTGTCATGCGCCCGACAAGCTGGCGCTGTTCCGTGAGCTGTTTCGCATCATGAAGCCGGGCGCGCAGTTTGCCGGCTATGAATGGTGCTTGACCGATCAGTATCGGGCGGACGACGCCGAGCACCGCGCCATCAAGAAGGCCATCGAGCTGGGCAATGGCCTGCCGGATATCTGGTTCGGGCGTGATGTCGTTGACGCGCTCAAGGCGGCAGGCTTCGAACTGCTCAGCGGGCGCGACCTGGCGGATGACAGCGATTCGGACACGCCGTGGTACCTGCCGCTGACCGGCCGCCCGTCGCTGAGCGGATTCAAGCATACGGCGACCGGACGCTGGCTGACCAACGCGGTGGTGCGCCTTTTGGAGCGTGTGCGCGTGGCACCCAAAGGGTCGACTGCAGTTTCCAGCTTCCTGAACGCCGGCGCCGACGCACTCGTCAAAGGGGGGCGGAATGGAACGTTTACGCCCGTGTTTTTTTTCCACGTGCGCAAACCGACCAGCGTGCCCTGAGCGAAAGAGTGGCCGTCGGACGCGCAAGCCGAATCCCGAGATGTGTTGGATCCTGAGGATCGGATCGCGCCCGATCGACATCTTTTCCCGGCGGCTCTAACGTACAGCGATGGGCAAGCCCAAGACGGCGGTCGACGAGACGCCGAACCTGTCGGTGCGCGATCAGCAGGCCTGGGAAAAGTGGCTGGAGAAAAATCACGACAAATCGGCCGGCGTCTGGCTGCAGATCGCCAAGAAGGGCGCCGCGCTGCAAACTCCGACCTACGCCGAGGCCATCGACGTGACGCTGTGCTTCGGCTGGATCGACGGTCAGAAAGGAAAAAAGGATGACTGCTCGTGGCTGCAGCGCTTCACGCGTCGCGGCGCCAAGAGCATCTGGTCCAAGATCAACGTCGACAAGGTCGGTCGACTGATCGCCGACGGAAAAATTCGGCCCGCTGGGCTCGCGGCGGTGGCCAGCGCCAAGCTGGACGGGCGGTGGAAAAATGCCTACGCCGGCCAGAAGACCGCCACGGTGCCCGACGATCTCATGCACGCCCTCGACGGCAACGCCCAGGCCAAAGCGTTCTTCGCGATGCTCGACCGCGGCAACCGCTACGCGATCGTGTTTCGCCTCGCGACGGCGAAGAGGGCCGAGACGCGGCAGCGGCGCATCGTGCAGTTCGTCGAGATGCTGGCCAGGCATGAGAAGCTGCATCCTTAGGCGCAAGGCGTGCTCCCAGCATGAGTGACGCGGACGAGCGCATCCGAGCACTGTCGGCGGCCAACGAGGCGCTGACGCGAGCGCTCGACGTCGCACAAAACGGGGAGCGCGCGCACGAAGCTTTGGCAAAACGGCTGCGTGCGTTCTTCCACAACAATCCGCTGCCGATGTGGATCTACGATCGCGCGTCGCTGGCCTTCGTCGAGGTCAACGACGCAGCGGTCCGACACTACGGTCACAGTCGTGAAGAATTCGCGTCGCTGACGCTGCTCGATATCCGTCCTGACGACGAGATGGCCGAGCTGCTTCGAGACGTGGCGGCTCCCTCGGAGCGCGGTGTCGCGCGTGTCTGGCGTCACCGAAAAAAAGACGGCAGCTTGATCGACGTCGAGATCACCGCCGAAGATTTCGAGCTCGATGGCCGCAACGCCCGTCTGGTCCTGGCCAACGACGTGACCGAGCGCAGGCGCGCCGAAGAGGCGCTGCGCAAGAGCGAGGAGCAGCTGCGCCAGGCGCAGAAGATGGATGCGGTCGGGCGCTTCGCGGGCGGCGTCGCTCACGACTTCAACAACGTGCTCTCGGTGGTCTTGAGCTACTCCGAGATGCTCCTGGGCGACCTCGGACCGGACGATCCAATTCGCGCCGACCTCGACGAGATTCGTCGCGCCGGCGTGCGCGCTGCGGACTTGACGCGGCAGCTCCTGACCTTCAGTCGTCAAGAGGTGCAAACCCCGACGCTGCTCGACCTCAACGAGGTCGTCACCGGGCTGGGCAAGCTGATCGGGCGGCTGGTCGGTGATGGCGTCGAGCTGAGCATCGAAGCGTCGCCGCAGCTTGACAAAGTCAAAGCCGACCGCGGCCAGGTCGAGCAGATCATCATGAACCTGGTGCTCAACGCGCGCGACGCGATGCCGTTGGGCGGGACGCTGAAGGTACAGACTTGCAACGTGGATCTCGACGATCGATACGTCCGCGACCACATGGGCGTGGCGCCCGGGCCCCATGTGGCGCTGATCGTCACCGACAGTGGCGTTGGGATGGATCCCGAGACCCAGGCTCGCATCTTCGAGCCGTTCTTCACCACCAAGGCGGTGGGTAAGGGCACCGGACTGGGTCTTTCCGTCGTCTTCGGTATCGTAAAGCAGAGCGGTGGCCACATCTGGGTCGACAGCGCGCGCGGCCGGGGAACCCGCTTCAACATCGTGTTCCCTGTCGTGGATGCGAGCGAGGCGCTGCAGCCAACGCGCCCGACCCGTTCGGTGCGCGCGCAGGCCGTCAACGGCGAGACGATCTTGCTCGTCGATGACGACGATCAGGTACGCGCCGTCGCGCGCCGGATTCTCACTCACCTTGGATTCACGGTGCTCGAAGCGCCCGGCTCGGGCGAGGCGCTGCTCCTGGCGGAGCGGCATGGCGCCGCGATCAGCCTGCTCGTCACTGACGTCGTGATGCCGCGCATGAATGGTGCGCAGCTCGCCGAGCGGCTGCGAAAAACCTGGCCCGAGCTCAAGGTCCTGTTCATGTCGGGCTACGCCACCGACGGCGTTTTGCCCCAGCATCTACTCGACACAGGCGCGCACTTCATCCAAAAACCGCTGACGCCGAGCGGGCTCGGTGGCAAGGTCCGAGAGATCCTCGCCACACCGCGAAAATGAATCGGCGCTACTCTTGCGGCATGAACGCAGCTCGCTCCATCTTGCAACAGGGTCTGCTGCTGGCGGTGATCGCATTGGTTGCGTCGTGCGAGCCGCCGCGCTCCAAAAATCCGCTCTCCGATCCCGCGACGGCCAAGCGTGACGAGCGGATCTTCGGGACATGGGCCGGGCGTGTCGGCGACAAGAGCGACGTGACCCTGACGGTGCTCGCCCGGCGGGGCGCGACGTTCGATCTGGTGATCTTGGGGGACGACCATGACAACGGCGCGGTGGTGCTCGCGTTCGAAGGATTTCCGTCGGTGATTGGCGGCAAGAGCTACTTCAATCTGCGGAGCAAGAGCTTCACCGGTGACTACGGCGAAAAGAGCCACGTCGCCGAGTGCTGGATTTTCGCGCGCTATGAGGTCGGCACGGACGGCGTGCTGACACTGTTCGACATGGAGGAGGATCCGGCCAGGGCGGCGATCCTGGCCGGCAAGCTCGAAGGCAAGATCGAGTCCGGTCAGGTCGAGCTGACCGGGGCGAGCACGAAGTTGGCTGCGTTTGTCGCGACCAGCGACGCGTCCAAGCTGTTCACCAAGTTCGGCACGTTCAAGCGTCAGCGTATGGACTACCCCAAAAACTGACCGCTCCTCTATTTGAAGCGAAAGCTGCGCTCGATCTGATCGAACGCCGGCTGCGCTGCGGCGGCTTCGTCGTCGAAGCAGAACTCGATCGTCACCACCGAACGCTTTTCCTCGGCGTGCGCGAAGCTGCGCATGTGCGCTTTGCCGACCGGTTTGATTCCGCCATACAGATCGATGCCGGCGCCGTCGAGCGCTCCCCACTTCTTGAACGGCGTTACGGTCGGCGCCGACTTGAAGAGCATTTCGGTCTGCTTTTGCTGCTGCGCCCGGAGGTGCGCTTGGGGATCGATCTTGGTGTCGAACAGGAAGAAGCTGGCATTGCAGGCGCCGGGTGAATCGATGCTGAAGTAATTGTCGAGATCGAAATCTTCGTCCTTCTCGTCGAGCTTCCAGTCCGCCGGATAGGTCACGGTGTACATGGCGCGTTGAATGACCTTGGCGGCAGGCGCATCGGCGGGCGGCCTCTTCTGTGCGGGATGGCACGCCGTGGCGAGCAGAAAGCAGCCGAGCAGCAGTCCCTTGGGTATCATGATCACGGCTTATCAGATGTCTTGGGCAAAGCGGTCAACAAAGGGGTGATTGCCATGAAGCGATTTTTCATTCTTGGGCTGCTGGGCTTGGGTCTCCTCGGCTGCGGCGGTAACAACGTGCGTCTCAAAGACGGCGGCGTGGACGAGGGCGTCGATATGGCGGCCAACGGCTGCCCCAGCCCGGCGCCGAACTGCTTCGGCAACAAT
>JBBQIO010000125.1:0-8329 GCA_038325015.1 Polyangia bacterium | reverse complement strand
TGAACGACTCGATGCTCTTGACGAAGTCGCGCAGCGTCTCGTCGCTCATTTCGTAGGCAGGCACGAAGCGGCGGCGCGACAAGAACGCGTCGGCTACCTCGCGCGCCACCTGCGTCGCCGACATACCGAGCGTCTGATGCCACAGTCGCACCTGACGGTCGCCGAACTGCCAGCCGGTCCACTCCATCGAGCGCATGGTCGCCGCCCAACGGAACTCCAGCTGCGAGCGATCGACGAAGCACACGAACGGCTCGCCCGTCGAGCCCGAGGTCGAGACCTTGAGCACCTCGGACTTCTTGTGGTTGTCGCTCATGATGTCGAAGTACAGATGCTTGCGGACGTCGTCCTTGGTCAGCATCGGCAGCTTGGCCAGGTCGTCGAGCGACCGGATGTCGTCGGCAGCGATGCCGAGCGCGCGAAAGCGATCGCGATAGTAGGGCACGTGGTGGTAGCTGTGCTGCACCAAGCGCTTGAGCTTGAGCTCCTGGAGCGCGCGCATTTTTTCCGGCGACAGCCACTGCGAGTCGCGCAACTCGTCGAGCTGCTCGCCGACCGACTTGGTCATCATCCAGTGGGTGGCGCCGAATAGTTGCAGGTAGCTCTGCCAGTAGGCGCGACGTAGGGGCGCCTGTGGGGTGGTCCGCACCAGCGGGCGCTCACGGTCCAAAAAGGTGCGCAGCGTCGACGGGTTTTGCGGCCGCAGGCGATACTCGAAAAAGGCGCGCCCGATGTCGACGAAGCTCTTGGCGACCGCCTTAACTGGCGCATTGTCGAGGAACGACTTGCCGGCCCGACGCGGCTCGAACAGGGTCTCGACCTGTTTGTAGGTGTAGCCCTTGGCGTGCGCCGCGACCATGATGAATGATTGCCAATAATTGTAGTGACCGCGAAATGACAGGAGATCTTCGAAGACTCCGCGTTCGCACAAAATGAAGCCCGATTTATTGTCCTGTAGGCTCATTCCGAAGGCTGCGTTGAGCATCGCGTTGAGGCCCCGCGAGTAGTAAAAGCGCGGCCCTTTGTCCCGCCCGACCGGTGAGCGCCAGCCCTGCACGATGTCGACGTTCGACAGCTCGTGCTCGCGCTTGAGGCGCAACAGGTCTTCGGGCTGATATTGCAGGTCGGCATCGAGGATGGCGACCAGTCGGCCGCGCGCCGCCGAGACACCGGTTTTCCAGCCGGCGGTGATGCCGCGATTTTCGGCGTGGCGCCGGCCGACGACGCAGGGCAGCTCGGCGGAGGCGCGCTCGATGGCCGCCCAAGTGCCATCGCTGGAGCCGTCGTCCACGAGGATCAGCTCGCCAACGAACTTGCCCACGGCGAAGACGTCGGCGATGCGGTGGGCCAGCTCCGGGAGATTGGCCTCCTCGTTGAGGCAGGGGACGATGACCGATAGTTCCATTGGCGCGGAATCTAGCATTAGTCCCTGGGGCAGAGGCACGACCTTGACGTTCAGCTCGATCAGGTCGATCGGCTCGATCAGATAGTGAAAGTGCCGGGTTCTGCAACCTGAAGGGCACTTCGGAGGCCTCGCGTCGATCTGGTATATACCGCGCCCCGTGTATGACCTCTTCATCTTCGACCTCGACGGTACGCTCATCGATTCGATCGGCGACATCGCCGACGCGCTCAACGCGGCGCTGGCCGAGGTCGGGCGACGCCCGCGCAGCGACGAAGAGGTGGCGCGCATGGTCGGGCGCGGCGTTCACGAGCTGGTGGCCAATGCGCTCGGCGGCAATGTCGAAGACCGCGGCCTGATCGAGCGAATCGCGGTCAGCTATCGAAGCAAATATGCGGCGCAGCCGGTGCGGCGAACGACTCCCTATCTCGGGGTGCGCGAGACGCTGGCGCAGCTGCCCGGCAAAAAAGCAGTGGCCACCAACAAACCGGGCGGCCTGGCGCGCACTATTTTGGACCGGCTGGAGTTGGCCTCGCAGTTCGTTGCCATCCTCGGCGAGGACGACGTGCCCGAGCGCAAGCCGGATCCGGTGATGGTCGATCTCATTCGCGGCAAGGTCGGGGCGACGCGTCAGCGAACGCTCTTCGTTGGCGACAGTCTGGTCGATGCGGCGACGGCCGATGCGGCGCGTGTGCCGCTGGCGCTGGTCTCTTATGGTTACGAAGATACGGCTGCTATCGCTGCGCGGCCCGCGCGCTATCACCTCGAGCGATTCGCCGATCTACTCAAGGTCGTCGCCCAAGAGCACTGACCCTTTCAGCGATGGCGACTTCGATATTCGGTCGGGGTTTGGCCGATCCGTGAGCGAAACCGCCGCGAAAAGGCGCCGGGGGAGGCGAAGCCGACTCGCAGCGCAATCGAGTGCAGCTTGTCGTCCGAGTCAGTGAGCAGCACCTTGGCCGCCTCGACCCGGGCCCGCTCGACCTCGTCGCGGAACGACGTGCCGGCACTCTTGAGGTCGCGCTGTAGGCTCCGCGCTGAACGCCCCAGAGCGCGTGCCGCATGGTCGATGGACGGCTGTGCGAGCTGCGCGGCGAGATGGTTGCGGAGATCGCGCACCAGCGGGCTGGTGTGGATCGCAGCGTCGAGAATGTGTCGAATCTCGGGCAACACCTCGGGCCGTGCCATCGATTCGAAGGCCTGCTCCGCGCTGGTGAACAGAGAGCTCGGGTCGTGTCCCAAGATCGGCAACAGACCCGCCAAGAGCGCGCCGACCAGGCCGTCGGGAACGACGATCGCGTGTCTGCGCACCATCTCCACCCGAGCGCCGATGCGGCTACCGACGAACGCAGCGAGTCGTTCGAACGCCGCCCGGCCTAGGGAGATCAAGCGACTCGCGTCGACGACGATGTCGTAGTGCGGGTCGCGCCCGTCGACCAGGTCGAAGTCGAGGAGCGGCGTCAGCGCCTGCACGTCGACCTCTTCGAATGCCCCCCATACGACGACCCCGCCTAGCGTTGGGTCGCTGCACCACACCATGTGCCGAGAGCCAAGCACGTAGGCACCATAGCGATTCGCCAAGAAGTCGTCGCTGGTCGCCTTGCGCATTGTCAGTCCGCAGTCAAATCATCGACGATGGCGCGCAGCCAGCGAGTGCCGATCTCGAAGCCTTCGACCGGTGCGCCTTCATCGGGGCCGTGCGCGCCATGCTGCTGCTCTTCGGGCTTGGCCACCACGCCGATGCCGTACGCGGCAATTCCGATCTGGCGCAAGAAGCGCGAGTCGCTCGCGCCAGCGCCGACGGTGGGGATGACCGGCACCGCGCCGAACAGCTTTTGCGCGGCCGCGCGAATGGCCGCTGGCGTAATGCCCTCGACCGGTGCCTCTGGCCCCTCGCCCAAATCACCGACGACCTTGACGTCGACCTTGCTGTCGCCGACCACGTTCGCCAACTGTCGCTGCACATCGGTCAGGCGATCGCCGGGCATGACGCGGCAGTTGATGGTCGCGCGCGCCTCCATCGGAAGCGCGTTGTCGCGCGTACCACCGCTGGCCAGGGTGGCCACGCACGTCGTGCGGATCATCGCGCGCGTCAACGGATAGCTGTCCAGGATCTGAAGCGCGTCGGCGGGAGGCTCGGCGGCCTCTGCAATGCGTTGCATCGCGTGCGCCCGCGCCGCCGGCTGCGTGAGCGCTCCGAGCCGCAAGCTCTCGCGGACAGTCGCACCGAGCCGCACCGCAAAGCTGAACGCCGAGATGTGGTCGAGGGCGCGCGCCAGCCGATAAATCGCGTTGTCGTCGTTGGGCACCGACGAGTGACCGCCGACGCCGTGGGCCACCAGCTCGTAGTTCTGAAACGTCTTTTCCGCTGGCTGAAAGCTCACCGACACGACCTTGCCGCCGTCGAGCTTGAGCGATCCGCCCTCGTTGAGCGCGACCTCGGCGTCGCCGAGCAGCTCCCGCTTGTGGGCCAGAAGGTATTTGATCCCCGCGCCCCCGGACTCCTCATCCCCGGTGAGCGCCAAGATCAGATCGCGCGACGAGCTGCGCCGCGTGCGCGCCCGCTCCAAGAGGAGGTCGAGCGCAATCGCGGCCCAGCCCTTGTCATCGAGAACACCGCGGCCGAATAGCCAGCCCCCCTGCTCCGTGAGTCGAAACGGCGGCACGGTCCAGGGCTGGTCGCGCGCTCCGACCACATCGAGATGGGCCAAAAGTAAGAGTGGACGCTTCTTGCCGTTGCCCTTGAGCCGCACGACGATCGAGCTGCGGCCGGGGGCGAACGTCACGATCTCGGGCTTCAACCCGGCGGCGCGCAGATGCGCGGCGACGCGATCTACAGCTTCGGCTTCATTGCCCGGCGGATTGCTGGTGTCGAGGCCGACCAGCTCGCCGAGAAACGCGCGGGCCTGGGCTATATCGGCAACCGCGGCCGGCGCGGCGACGGTGAGGAGCACGAAAGAGAGCAGCACAATGGAGGTGCGTCGCATGTACGGCGCAGAATAGGACGCCGCGACCGCGCACGGGCCCAAAAAACTCACGCCGCGATCGGCAGATCGTCGCGCTCGAGCACCCCTTCGAGGGCGCGTTTGAGGCTGGCGCGCGCGCGATACGCCCTGGTCTTGACTGTCGAGACGTTGAGTTGCAAACGGCTGGCGATCTCGCTTTCGGAGTAGCCGTCGACGAAGCGGAGCGCGAAAATCGCGCCGTACTTTTCGCCCAACGCCGCCAATCGCGCGGCCGCGAACTGCGCCGCCTCCGTCGCTGCGCAGCGCTCTTCGGGCGTCGCGCCCGGAGCCACCAGCTCATGGCCCTCGCTCGGGTCAGTGGCCTCCAAGCTCTGCGTGCGCTCGGCCGAGCGCTGCTTGCGCAGGTGCATGAGCGACGTCGTGGCGGCAATCCGGTAGAGCCACGTTGTGAATCGCGCATCGCCGCGAAAGGCGTCGCGATGGCGAAATGCCGACAGGAGCGCGTCCTGCGCCACGTCCTCGGCCCGCTCCTCGTCCTTCATGAACTTCATCGCGACGCCGAACACCAGCTCGCGCTCCTGGGCCGTGAAGCGCACGGCATTCGGGGTGCTCTCGTTGACATTCATGGCGGAAGCAGGACCTCCCTCGTTTCGATAGAGCACCGCCCATGCCACGTCGCCGACGAAGCAAATCATCGACTTGCGCGACGGTATTGCAGTGCCGTCCACGCGCCTGGACGCCGTCTGTCTGAGCGGCTGGACGCCGGGCGCGCGCGCGTGTTACGCCGACGCGGTGAGCCGCTTGCTGGTGGTCGATGACGAAGAGGAGTTCCCTCGCGTCATCGTCCCCATCCTGGGTCAGAGTCACACGGTCGACGTGGTGGCCTCGGTCGCGCTGGCGCTGGCGACGCTGGACAACGTTGCATACGACGTCGTCATCACCGACCTGCACATGCCGCCAGGCCCTGACGGCATCGAGCTCATCCGGCAGATGCGCAGTCGGGAGCTCGACGTGCCAGTCTTGATGCTCACTGGCCACGCCACCATCGAGACCGCCGTCGATGCGATGCGCGAGGGCGCGTTCGACTATCTGCGGAAGAGCGCCACCCCGGACGAACTGCGTGCTGCGGTCGATCGCGCGATCCGTCACGGTCGCATGGCGCGCGAGGTCAAGCGACTACGCGGCGAAGTGGCCGAGGCGCGCGGCGTGGCGGATCAGCCGATCGCCGGCTCGCCACGGATGAAGGAGGCGATGGCGCTGATGGCGCGCATTGCGCCGTCGGAGGCGACGGTGCTCATCCTGGGTGAGTCCGGCACCGG
Source organism: Polyangia bacterium (assembly GCA_038325015.1). Lineage (GTDB taxonomy): Bacteria > Myxococcota_A > Polyangia > Palsa-1104 > Palsa-1104 > JBBQIO01. Next base: position 2,645 of record JBBQIO010000125.1, on the reverse strand, counting down.
CAAAGAGCTGCTCGCTCGCGGAATTCACCGGCAGAGCGCGCGCCGCGACGGGCCGTTCGTCGCGTTCGATTGTTCGGCGCTGACGCCGTCGCTCGTCGAGTCCGAGCTCTTCGGCCACGAAAAGGGCGCGTTCACCGGGGCGCAGCGCGCCCGCCGCGGGCTGTTTCGTGAGGCCCAAGGCGGCACGCTATTTCTCGACGAGATCGGCGACGTTGCACCCGAGGTGCAGAATAAGCTTTTGCGCGTCGTGCAGGAGCGCGAGGTCAAGCCGGTGGGCGGCGATGTGTTCGTCAAGGTCGACGTTCGCATCTTGTCGGCGACCAACAAGAACCTCAATGCGCTGGTGGCAGACGGGCGATTTCGTGAGGACCTCTACTACAGACTGGCGGTGGTGCCGATCGAGCTGCCCCCCTAGCGTGAGCGCCTCGCCGATTTGCCGGCCCTGGTGACGCACGTCCTCGGGCGGCGGCGCGGCGCGCCCGGGAAATCGGCACGGCCGACGACGGTGTCTGCGGCCGCGCTCGACCGGCTCAGTCAATATGGTTGGCCGGGCAACAGTCGCGAGCTGGAGAACGTCATCGAGCGCGCGGCGCTTCTGTGCGACGGGCCAACTATTGAAGTCGGCGACCTGCCGCCGCTCGCCATCCACGCGTCGGAAGTTCCGTTGCCGGCGGCCGCCGAGGGTGGCACGTTGCGCGAGCGCGTGGCCGTCGTCGTGCGACAAGTCGAGCGTCAGGCCCTGGCCGAAGCGCTGCGCCTCGAAGAGGGGTCGCCGACACGGGCCGCACGCCGCCTGGGAATCAGCCGCGCGTCATTTTATACCAAAGCCAAGGAGCTGGGCATTTCGTTGTAAGCGCGCTCGCGCTTGGCTGCAGATGTGCGGCTGGCAACGTCGGTAGACGAGTTCGTGCGCGATCCGGTCGGGCGCTATGTGCACGGCCCGCAGTCGCTCGTGTGGTGTGCTAATGCACAGCTCGCCGGGACCGCTGTGTGGGGGCGTGCCACCGAGACCGAGGTCCGTCGCGTCACCCGCGCCTGGGACTTCGAGGCAGGCCTCGAAGCCCCTTACGATTCAGGCGCGTATCGAGCAGGCGTGTGCACTGTTAGTCGACACGGAGGACAAGCTCGAGGGCGTGGCCGAAGCCATCGGCTGCACGACGCCTGCGGCGTTCGTGACCCTTTTTCGCCGTGCCACGGGCGAATCGCCCAGCGCCTATCGGAGGCGCCACCGTCGCGAAGGCGGATTTTTGCAATCGATCGGCGCGTCGCGAATCGAGCGCGCCCGTTACTCTGGCACAATGGATGGCATGACTTTACGTAACGCTTGGATTTGTTTGTTGCTCTTTTCCGCTTGCAGCGGCAACGCTAAGGTGCCGGTGACCACCACTGTCGGCCCGGCCGGCGGCACAGTGACCTCGCCGGACGGCAAGCTGTCGCTGATCATTCCGCCCGGCGCACTGGCGACTTCGGGGCAGTTCGCGCTGACGCCAGCATCGAGCGGCTTCTTTTCCGACCCGGAAATCGTCGCCGGCTCGACCTATGCGCTGACCGCGCCGACGGTAACGTTGAAGATTCCGGCGCAGCTGCGTTACGCGTACGGGCCGCACGCGACGGCGACGCCGCAGCCCACGCCCGCCGCTCGCCCGTTCGACGCGCCGCACACCGGCACCGCATATGGCAGCTGCGCCGCGACCGCGCCGGTCTGCTATGTCGAGCTCGGTACAGGCGGCTGTGCGCCCGACCATCCCAAGTTCCTGAACATCGAATCGCGCTGCGACATCGGCAGCTGCCCGGCGGCCGCGACGTGGGTGATTGACTGCGGGCTGCCCGACCCTCCGGCCCCCTACCTGACTCAGATCGACGCGACTGCGCTTAAGCTTTTGGCCAGCTCGTTCGACGGCAACGATCTGACGGCCAACCTCACTGCGTTCACGCCGAAGATCATCGGTCTGTTGGCCGATACCAACACGCTGGTCTTATCAAGCGACCAGACCACCATCCACCCGGGCGACACGTTTCATCTGACCACCGTCAAGACGGCCGGCTACGGAGAGATCGCACGTGTCGAGTATTTCGACGAGGGCCACTGCGCGGTCGACGGCAATGGCAAGATCACCTCTTGCAGCGGCGACGGGCCTTTTCTGATGATCGGCCAGAGCTCGACGCCGCCCTATGAGGCGGCCATCCACGAGTTCGGCCTGGTGCCCGGCTTTCACAACATCGCGGCGATCGCTTATTACAACACGCCGTCGGGCGCCGACGCCGCCGGGTTTTACGCAGGCGCCGCGCAGATCGAGATCACCATCGTTGCCGGCGGTAGCCCTTCGCCCAGCCCGAGCCCAACGGTGTTCGATCTCTACGTCGACCCGGTCAACGGCAGCGACAGCAACCCGGGCACGCTGCCCAGCCCATTTTTAACGCTCACGCACATGGCGGCGCACGCGACCAGCGGGCAAAAAATCGGCCTTCTCGATGGCGCGTTCTACGAGGGGGCGTCGCACGTCGGCTGTGACGGACGCGGCATCGCTTTGCCGCCTGGGTTGACGTTGCAATCGATCCACCCGCGTGCGGCCACCGCCGCAAACATCTCCTTGGTGGTGGCCAGCGGATCGCTCAATGTCATCGACCTGAACTTCGACGGCGGA
>JBBQIO010000124.1:0-8342 GCA_038325015.1 Polyangia bacterium | reverse complement strand
TAGGTCGATGGCGCCCAGGGATTCGTCGCGCAAGAGCGCGGCCTAGAGCGGTCGGCGTGCGTCGCTCACCCCGACCAAGATTACCGGACGCTCCACGGCGATGCCGGGGACGCTCGCGGCCGGCGTGGCGCGCGGCAGTTTGATCAAGAAGGTCGCCCCCTGCCCCTCGACGGAGCTCACCGAGATGCAGCCGCCATGCAGCATGGTCAGCTCTTTGGCCAACGAGAGCCCGAGGCCCGCACCGCCGAACCGTCGCGTCGCCGAGGCATCGACCTGATAGAAACGCTCGAACACCTTGGACTGCTGAGCGGCGGGAATGCCGATGCCGTGATCGGTGACGTCGACCTCGACGAGATCGACGGTGGCGCGCGCCTCGACGCGGACCCTCGCATTGCTGGCCGGCGAAAACTTGAACGCGTTGGCCAAGAGCGCGCGAAAAATCTGGGTCAGGCGCCGTACGTCGCCGAGGACCCACAGCGGCGACTCGGGCAGGGCGAGCTCGAGACGCGGTTGCCCCTCGCCATGCACGTACAGAGTGCGGGTCTCCGCAGCGGCTTGCTCAATCGGTCGCCGCAGGTCGACGAGCGCGCGCTCAACCGACAGACGCCCGCTCTCGATCCGGCTGAGATCGAGCAGCGACTCGATGAGCTGCGACAAGCGCTCCGAATTGACGCTGGCGATTTCCAGCCCGCGGCTCTGCGCCGGCGTCAACGGCCCAAGAGCACCGGTGGCCAAGAGCTCGATATAGCCCTTGATGCTGACCATGGGCGTGCGCAGCTCGTGCGAGACGTTGGCCACCAGCTCGGATTTGAGGCGCTCGGCCGAACGCCAATCGGATTTGCGCGCGGTCAGCTCGCCGAGCCGGCGCACGCCGGTCACATCGCGCCCGGAGCCCTCGACGAAGTGAACCTCTTTGCCCGATCCGTTGCCGGCGCCGTTGCCGTGGGCGCCGGAGGGCACGGCCCACAGCTGCTGCTCGATCGTGATCTGCGCTTCGCCCTCGCCAAAGGTCAGGTCGAAGATGCGCGGGCCGTTCAGGCGGATGTGCGAGAGCGCAGCGCGCCAGTGGGCATATTGGCGCGCGCCGAGCAGCGAGGCCCACAATGCCGGGTCCGCGTAGAACGCCGCCGGCGGATAGCCGGTCACGCGCTCGACGAATTGATTGACGAACACCAGATGGCCGCTTTGTGCCTCGACGCGCAACAGTAGATCAGGCGCACCCTCGACGAGCTCCCGATAACCGCGGGCGCCGTCGGCCGACTGCGAGGCCAAGAGGCGCGGCGGCGACGCGGCCGAGCGCGTGGCGCTGACCACCGACAGGATCATTGGCGTACCGTCCCGCTGATGGACGGCCGTCGCGGTGAGCTCGACGCCCAGGCGGCTGCCGTCGGCACACGCCACCTCGCGCAGCACGCGCGCCGGAACATGCGACGCGACCACCTGCTGGTTGAGCCGCAGCACCGCCTCCCGCCCCGCCGCTTCGGGGTAAAGCGCGCTCATCCAACCCGTGCCAACGACGCGCTCAAGCGCGAAGCCGAACAGGTTGAGCATGCGCTGATTGGCCATGAGCAGCTCCCCGTGCAGCGTGTAGGCGGCGACGGGAATCGCGGCATCGAGAAACTGGCGCCATTCGGCGGCGTCGATGAGCGATGGATGAAGGTAGCCTTCTGACAACAGTGGGAGCTCGCTATTTCGCGTACAGCGCGTCGAGTAGGGGCTGGTACTTTTCGCCCGTGAACTTGCGCTTGACCTTGAGCGTGGGCGTCAGCTCGCCCGTCTCCTGCGAGAAATCGCTCGGCAGGATCGTGAATTTCTTGATCGCGGAGTAGGACGGCTCACGGCGATTGAGCTCGTCGATGGCGCCCTGAATCAGGGTGCGAACTTTTTCGTTTTTCGCAAGGTCTGCCCAGTCCGATGTATTTACCTTTTCGTTTTCCGCCCACTTTTTAACGTTTTCTTCGTTGAGCGTGATCAAGGCGACCAAATAGGGCCGCTTGTCGCCATGCACCATCACCTGCGAGATGTAGGGCGTCGCCTTGAGCGCGTTTTCCAGGTTCTGTGGCGCGATGTTCTTGCCGCCCGAGTTGACGATCAAGTCCTTCTTGCGGTCGGTGATGCGCAGCCGTCCCGCCTCGTCGAAAACGCCGATGTCGCCGGTGTGGAACCAACCCTCGGGGTCGATCGCCTCCTTGGTCGCTTCGGGCTTGTTGTAGTACTCCTTCATCACCGAGCCGGCGCGCACCAGAATCTCGCCGTCGGCGGCGATCTTGACCTCGGCCCCCGGAACCGGCGGACCGACGGTGCCAAACGCATAGTTGTCGGGACGGTTGATGCACGTGCCGGCCGTGGTCTCGGTTAGGCCCCACCCTTCGAGAATCAAGATGCCGGCGGCGGCGAAAAATTCGGCGATCTCCTTGGACAGGGGCGCGCCGCCCGAGATCAGATATTTGATCCGGCCGCCCAGGATCTTTTGGATCTTGGTGAACACCAGCCGCTCGGCCAGGCGGTGCTGCAGCGACAAAAAGAGCGGCACCGCTTTGCGCTGCTGCTTGTAGCCGGCGACCTTCTTGCCGACGGAAAACGCCCAGTCGAAGATCTTTTGCTTGGTCGGCGGCGACGCGTTTCGCTGGCCCAAAATGGCGATGTACATCTTTTCCAGCACCCGCGGCACCGCGCACATCAAGTCGGGGCGCACCTCGCCCAGGTTGTCGCGGATCTTGGCGATCGACTCGGCAAAGGCGATCTTGCCGCCGTGTGCAATGCTGGTCCACTCAAGAATCTTCGCAAAAATGTGCGCCATCGGCAGAAACAGAAGCTGCTCCTCCCCCTCGGCGATCGGGAGCACGTCGGCGGTCGACTCTATCTCCCAGACGATGTTCGAGTGGGTCAGGACCACGCCCTTGGGCGGTCCGGTGGTACCCGATGTGTAGACGAAGGTGAACGACGAGGCCGGCGTGATCTCCTCTTTCCAGATGCGTTCGAGGGCGCCGGCATGCTCGCTGTTCCACTTTTTGCCGGCCGCCTGCAGATCGGCCAAGGACATGATCCAGTCTTTGTCCGCCGTCTTGTGTGCCTCGGGGATGGCATCCGCTGTTTTGATCCCGATGCGCCCCTTGGCGTCGGGTTTTTCCAGCCGCGTCTCGGCCGCGAAATAGACGACGCGAGCGACGTTGCCCAGCTTCTCGCGCTCGGCGTACAGCTTTTCGAGCTGTAGCGGATCTTCAATGAACACCACCTTGGCGCCGGCGTCGTTGATGATGTACTCGCACTCGTGCGGCACGTTCGACTGATAGATGGGCACCGTGATGGCGCCGGCCATGATGATGCCGACGTCGCATTCGAGCCACTCGGGGCGCGTGTTGGCCAAGATGCACACGCGGTCTCCGGCGACCACGCCGAGCGAGCGCAGACCGCCGGCGATCTCTCGTGAGGAGCGCTCCCAGTCGGACCAGGTGGCCTCCTGCCAGATGCCGCTCTCTTTCCAGCGCATGGCGACATTGGGCCCCGAGGCGTGCGTGCGCTCCATGAACAGATCCACCGCGTGGCGCGTGGTCAACGCTCGCGACGGGGCTGACGGGGCTAGGGATGGGGCGGCGTTTGCCGCGGTGCTCTCCGGGGTCATTCGTTTCGCTCCCGTTTGTCTGGTCTGGCGGATGGCCTGCGCTCCGCACTCTTTGTGCGAAGAGAGGCGATATTTGTAGCACGAGGGTGAATCTTGCGTCGCCGGCCAAAAGTGGACATCGTTCGCCCATGGGCAAACAAAAAGGTACCGTTCATGAGGTCAGCGCCGCCGAGCTGGACGCCGCGATCCATCCGTCTGCGTCCGCTGCGAACAGCGGCAGCGATCGGCGCGAGCAGCCGCGCGTCGCGGCGCGCCTCGAGGTCGACGTTCCGCTCGCCACCTGGGAACAGGCGCGGCGCGTCTACACCACCAACATCAGCCACGGTGGCCTCTTGTTCGAGCTGGAGGCGCCGACGACAATCCCCGCCGAGGTCGCGCTCAGCTTGACTTTGCCCGACGGCAAGCAGGTCAACATCAACTGCGAGGTCCGGCATGTCGCCCGCTCCGCCGACGGCAAGCACTTCGACGTCGGCGTCCAATTCACCGAGCTGGACGACGAGACCAGCCGGTTATTTTCCGGCGCCCTAGCCGGCATGTCGAAGTAGCCTCCATCCAGCTCGATCTGTCGAACTGATCGAGCTGATCGAGCTGATCTATCTCGATCCCCCCCGGATCACTCCAACAGCTTGGCCAGCCTCTGAGCCGGCTCGTCGCTGCGCCTGGCCAACGCCCCGCTCACGGCCGCCTTGGCCAGCGAAACGCTCAGCACCCTGAGCGAGTCGGCGACGGCATTGACCGAGTGGGTTCCTCGAGCACTCAGCGCGACCGCCTCTTCGACCAGGACCTCGGCTGATAGCCCAACGGAGATCGCCAGTGCCATCTTGACGTGGTCCGGCGGATCGAGCGCGCCCCACAGCGCGATCCGCGCGCGGGTTCGCGGCGTGGTCGCGGCGGCGGCGAGCCCACCGGCGGCGGACAGGAGATCGGCCATTTCGAGCAGACTTTGCGGCTCGCCGGACTCCCAGTAGTAGTCGACCAGTCGGCGCAGCGTCGGAGCGTGGCGCGCGTAAAGATCGACCGCACGCAAAAGGACGGCCCAGCCATCGGGCTCCGCCATGCGGTCGAGCAGCAGCACGCCCTGTCGATACAAAAGCTCGGCGCGCTCAGCCGGCTCTTCGACCACGCGCGCGAGCTGATCAAGATAGGTCGCGGCCTCGAGCCAGCGTTCATCGCCCTCTTCGAGCGCAATCAGCGACTGCAACGACTGGCGGTCGCGCGGTCGATTTCGGATCAGCGCTTCGAGGCGCTGCCGCTCGACGGCGCGGGCGCTGTGCCCGTCCCGCGCGGGGGCGATCTCCGGAGGGGCGATCATGCGTACCAGCGCGTCGACCTGGGCCAGCTCCGGCGGTGGCCGACCCGCGGATGGCGCGGGCCGCTGCGTGACCTCGGGCGCGTCCCCCCCGTCGTCGCGCAGGCGCGACTGATCGAGCCATTCGCCGACCGCTTCGGAGCTCCAGGTGACATTGCTCTCGGGGTCGACCGCGTCGCTGGGGTCGCTGGCGAACGAGGTGGCGTCCGGCGAGGTCGTGTCGACGTCCGGTCGAGGCGCATCGAACGCAAAGGAGAAGCTGGACGCCGGCGCCGCGCCAACCGCGCTGTCGGACGGTCGGTCGCCATCGCCGACCCCGAGGCGGGCCAGCCGCCCCCGATAGCCACGCTCGGCCTCGGGATCGCCCACCTCAGTCGCGCGCTCAATGGCCACGCGCAGCGCCTCGATCCGCACCGCGTCCGGCTCGGTCTCGGCGGCGTCGACGGCTCGGTCGGCCAAAATGAACCCGACACGCGGCTCGACCACGGCGAGCGCGGCCCGCGTCAGGTCGACGGCGTCGAGCGGCAGCGCCAACAGCTCGTCTTCGAACGCGCGCGCCACCTCGGCGGGCAGGAACGCCGCCGAGGTCCCCTCGACGAGGAGCTCGGCGCGCAGCGAGGGATTGTGCTCCTCGGCCAATAGCTCGTGCAGCTGCGCTTCATACGCGGACACGTCGCCGAGCGAGCGCGCGCAGGTCAAGAGCAGACGCCGCAGACGAGGCTCTCCGGGAAAGCGCGCGAGCGCGGCGCGCACGGCTTCGGCTGCAGACAGCTCGGCGAGCTCTTCGACGAGGATGCGCACGCGCTCCACCTCGAGCTCGCGCAACACGCCGGGATCGTCGACCACCGACTGATGGTGAGTCAGGACCATCGACAAGTCGGCCCAGCGATGCGTCAGGCGGTGCAACCGCTCGATTTCGACCAGCAGTGCGGGCTGTGCCTGGACTTCGACGAGGTCGGTCGCGGCCCACAAATGCTCCTCGGCGCCATCGAAGCGCTCGTCTCGCTCCGCCAACCGCGCCAGCAAGAGGTGCGCGGCCAGCCGTTCGGCCGCGATGTTGGCGGGAGCGTCGGGAAGATCGACCGCGGGTTCGAGCGCCAGCCGCTCGAGCAAAGGCACCGCTGGAGCGAACGCGCCGGACGTCAGCTCATGGGCTGCCACGACGCGTAGCGCGGGACGGAAATGGGGCGCAACGTCGAGGGCCTGACGGTAAAGCAGGAGGGCATCAGGCAGCGCTCCCCACAAGGGTTCGAGCGCGAGCAGCCGCGACAGCCATTTTTTTTGCGCTGCAGCATCCGCGACTCCGCCCCCCGGATGTGACGGCGAGGGAGACCGCAGGCGGCTGCCTGCCGAGCGCAGCACCCCCAAGAGCTTGGCGGTCTCTCCGCGTTCGGTCCACAGCGACTCCAGCGCGGCCCACGCCCGCGCATTGCCAGGCGCCCACTCTAGGGCCTGCTGTAGAAGCTCGGCAGCGCGATCCGGTGCGCCCAGGCGACGCTCCCACAGCTCGGCGGCGCGCACCAGCAGCTCGGCGCGCTCGTTCACCGTCGCTCGGCTCGCTTCGTCCTGGGCGCTGTCGGCGAGCGCATTGGCCGCCGGCTCGGTCTGGCCGCGCTCGAGGAGGAGCTCGGCCAAGCGCACCCGCAGCTGCGCGCGCCACGAGCTGTCCGCTTCGACGATGCCATCGGCCAGCTGCCGCTCGGCGTCGCGCAGACGACCGATGCGATGCAGCGCGGTGGCCGCGCGCAGCCGCACCTGGGCGCGGGCTTCGGTCGGCAGCCGCTCGACGAGCTCGGTGTAGCGATCGGCGGCTTCGTCCCAGGCGCGCCGAGCGAACGCGATCTCGGCGTCGAGCTGCAACACGGCGGTCTGCCCGGGAGCACGGATTCGCAGCTGCGCCACCAACAGCGCGGCCGGCCCCAGCTCCTCGGCCGAGAGAAAAATTTGCGCGGCTTCCATGGCCAGCTCGATCCGCGCCCGATCGTCCGTCGAGCGCTCCGCCAGCTCGGCCAAGAGCGCTGCCTGTTCGCCTCGTCGGCCGGCCAACCCGAGCGCCCGCGCGCGCAACCGCGCAAAACGATCGAGCTCCAGCGAAGGGCTGGCGCCCAGCTGCACCTCGATGCGCGCGATCAGCGCCGCGACCAGATCGCGCGCGCTGTCGTCGAGCGCCAGCTCGAGTCGTCGGAGCTGCTGCGTCAGCGTCGGTGACGCGCCCGTGAGCCTCTGGTCCAACCAGCGCCGCTCGGCCGCACCATCGGCGTTGGCGCGGGCGACCTCGGCCAACAGGCCCGCCGCCTGCGCCGCCAGCTCCGGGTCGGCCGCACCCGCGCAGACGGTCAGGAGTGGCTCGGCGAGCGCCAACCGCCCGAGGCGCAGCGCGATTTGGCCCTGCCACAGGATAGCGGACAGGCGTTCGTCGCTCGTCAGGTCGCCGCTCGTCGTCGATTCTGTGGCCAGCGCGTCGGCCAACAGCGTCAATGCGGCCTCGGGATCGGCCTGCTCGAGCTGCCGTGCCAGCGCTACCAAGATGGCGCGCGGCGCCGGGCCGCGCATGCTCTGTCGCAGAGCCAACGCTTCGGACGCTCGCTGCCGCTGCACCAGCTGATCGAGTAGGCGGGCCTCGACCCGCGCCCGTCGACCGCCATCGAGGTTGCCGGCCGCCAGGCGGGTCAGAAGGTCAATCGCTTGGTCGGGATGGCCGGCGCGCACGGCCAGCTCGGCGGCGCGCTCACGCAGGCCGAGGTCTGCCGTGCCCAGCGCCAGCGCCGCATGATAATCGGCGAGCGCCGCGTCCAGATTGCCCATTCGCTCTTCGAGCTCGGCGGCGCGCTCATGCACCGCGGGTCGACTCTGGACCGGCGTGCGAACCAATAAAGCGCGCAGCGCGGCGATCGCCCCCGGCAGATTGCTGCGATGCACACGAATTCGCGACAGGAGGTCCCAATCGGCAAACTCGTCGCCACAAAGCCGAAGCGCGTGCTCGAGCTCGGCGTCGGCCTCTTCGGCCTGGCCGAGCTGGTTGAAGAGGATCTCGGCCAGGCTCGCGCGCAGCTGCCCCTCTTTTTGCGGCGACCCTAGGGCCGTGTCGAGAACCCGCTCGTGCAGCGCCGCCAGCTCGTCGAAGCGCCGCTGCGCACGATAGAGCGCGAACAGCTCGCGCGTCGCCTCGGCGTGGCCCGGTGACAGCTCGAGCACGCGCTCGAACAGGGTCAGCGCGGCCTGCGGATCGATCTCGATGAGCTGCCGCGCCGCCGCCAAGATGGCCCGTCGCGCGAGCAGCCGCTCGCCTCGTTCGAGAGCCGCCCCGGACGCGGCTTCGAGCGCCACCGCCGCATCCGGCAGACGACCCCGAGCTTCGGCGACCTGCGCGCGGCCGAGCTCGACCGTCAGCGTGTGGCGCTGCCGCGGGTC
>JBBQIO010000123.1:0-8363 GCA_038325015.1 Polyangia bacterium | reverse complement strand
GTGCTGATATGGATCGGCGATCTCGGCCAGCACTGCTTCGGCGTGGCCGACGGCGCCGGTCGACTGCGCGCGAAACTGATCGGTCAAGGCGAGCAGCAGCGTGACCCGCGCCGCCGCATGCCGCTCGTCGACCGCGAGAATATCGCGGCAGATGCTCTCGGCCTGCTCGGGCTCGTTGAGCAAGCGGTAGCGCTCGGCCTTGGCCAGCGCCGCCGGCACCGCCGCCGCCGAGATTCGTTTGAGCTCGATCTTCATCCGCCGCCAAACACGCGAAACAGCCGCTTGAGCGGGTCATAAAAGCGATCGACGACGCGCTCTTTGAGCGGAATGATCGCGTTGTCCGTAATGTGAATGTCTTCGGGGCAGACCTTGGTGCAGCACTTGGTGATGTTGCACAGGCCGATGCCGCCTTCCTCTTTGAGATGCTGCAAGCGGTCGGCGGTGTCGAGCGGCTGCATTTCGAGCGCTGCGGTGTAGACCAAAAAGCGCGGCCCCATGAAGTCGCTGTGCATGTGGTGGTTGCGCAGCACGTGACAGACGTCCTGGCACAAGAAGCACTCGATGCACTTGCGGAATTCCTGCACGCGTTCGATGTCGGCCTGCTGCATGCGCCAGGTGCCGTCGGCGGCGTCGGGCTTGCGTGGCGCGAATTTCGGGATCGCCTTTTTGACCGCGTAATTCCACGAAACGTCGGTGACCAGGTCTTTGATGAGCGGGAACGCCCGCATCGGCTCGACGGTGACCGGCTCGTCGAGCGGGATGGTATCGAGCCGGGTCATGCACATCAGCTTGGGCATGCCGTTGACTTCCGCCGAGCACGAGCCGCACTTGCCGGCCTTGCAATTCCAGCGCGCCGCCAGATCGCCGGCCGACTCGGCCTGGATCTGGTGGATGGCGTCGAGCACGACCATGCCCTCGGTTACGTCGGTTTTGTAGTCGACGAAATCGCCCTTTTCACGCGTGCCACGCCAGACTCGAAAGGTCGCGCTCGCCATCAGCTCTTCTCCTGCTCAATGACTGCTTTGAGCTCGGTCGGCATTTCCCGAATCGGCGTGGTCGTGATCTCCATCTCCCCGCCCGCCCCCTTTTTGAGGACGATGTTCTTCTTGCCCCACTCGTCGCTCTTGCCCTCGGCGTCGGCGCGGAAATGGCCGCCGCGGCTCTCTTTACGCAACAGCGCAGATCGGGCAACGGCCTCCGAAACGGTGAGCAGATTGTGTAGATCGAGCGCCGTCGACCAGCCCGGGTTGTACTCGCGATTGCCGACCACCGCGACGACGTCGGCTTTTTTGCGCAGCTCGGCGATGCCGGCCACCGCACGCGTCATCTCCTCTTCGACGCGCACGATGCCAACCAGCTCCTGCATCATCTCCTGCAGCGCGTGCTGAATCTGATACGGCCCGTCGGCGTTGCCCTCGCGCTCGAATGGCGCCAGCGCATTTTTTGCCGCCGCGTCGACCGCCGCCTCGTCGAGCTTGCCCGCGGTGCCGTGCTCCAAGGCGTATTTCGCCGCGTACTCACCCGCGCGCTTGCCGAACACCAACAGGTCGGACAGCGAGTTGCCGCCCAGCCGATTGGCGCCGTTGATTCCTGCTGCACACTCACCGGCCGCGAACAGCCCCGGCACGTTGGACATCTGCGAGTCGGCGTCGACGCGAATGCCGCCCATCACGTAGTGCGTGGTCGGGCCGACCTCCATCGCGTCCTTAGTGATGTCGACGTTGGCCAGCTTAATGAACTGGTGATACATCGACGGCAGCTTCTTCTTGATATGCTCCTCGCCGCCTTTGACGCGCGACTTGATCCAGGCGATGTCGAGGAAGACGCCGCCGTGGGGCGAGCCCCGGCCAGCCTTGATCTCGCGCGTGATACAGCGCGCCACATGATCGCGGGTCAACAATTCGGGCGGACGCTTGGCGGTCTTGTCGCCCTGTGTGTAGCGCCAGCCCTCCTCTTCGTTATTGGCGGTCTGCGGTTTGTAGTTGTCGGGGATGTCGTCGAACATGAAGCGACGCCCCTCATTGTTCTTGAGGACGCCGCCCTCGCCGCGCACACCTTCGGTCACCAGGATGCCGCGCACCGACGGTGGCCACACCATGCCCGTGGGGTGGAACTGCACAAACTCCATGTCGATAAGCTCGGCGCCGGCATCGTAGGCCAGCGTGTGTCCATCGCCAGTGCACTCCCAACTGTTCGACGTGATTTTATAAGCTCGCCCAATGCCGCCGGTCGCCAACACGATGGCCTTGGCGCGAAAAACATGGAAATAGCCGCGCTCGCGCTCGTAAGCCAGGCAGCCGCTCACCCGGTCTCCGTCCTTCAAGAGCGACGTGACGGTCAGCTCCATGTGCACCTGGATGCCCTGATGGATGCCATGATCCTGCAGCGTGCGAATCATCTCGAGGCCGGTGCGATCGCCGACATGCGCCAACCGCGGATACTTATGGCCGCCGAAGTTGCGCTGTAATATTCGCCCGTCCTTGGTGCGATCGAACAGCGCGCCCCACGCTTCGAGCTCGCGCACGCGGTCCGGCGCCTCACGCGCGTGGAGCTCGGCCATGCGCCAATTGTTGACGTACTGCCCGCCGCGCATGGTGTCGGCGAAGTGCACCATCCAGTTGTCGCGCTCGTCGGTGTTGCCCATCGCAGCTGCGATGCCACCCTCGGCCATGACGGTGTGCGCCTTGCCCAAAAGCGACTTACACACCAGCCCGACCGTGACATTCGGCGTCGACGCAGCCTCGATCGCGGCGCGCAGGCCGGCGCCCCCTGCCCCAATCACCAGAACGTCGTATTCGTGGGTCTTGTATTGCGTGTCGAAATTGGGGCCCATCAGATGATTCTCCAGTCCGTGATGATTCCCATCGAGCACAGACGCACGTAGACGTCCGAGAGCGCGACGCCAAACAGGCTGCACCAGGCGAAGACCATGTGGTTTCGGTTGAGGCAGCTGACGCAGTCGTAGGCCGCTTTGCGCACCGGCTTACCGGTGAATTTGTCCATCACGCCGCCGACCAGATGGCGCAGCGAGTGGCACCCAAACGTGTACGAGCCGAGCAGGACGACGTTGGTCGCCAGCACCAGGGTGCCGACGCCGACGCCGAAATGGAGCACGCCGTTGGCATCGGGCCAGCGCGTGGCCTCGAACACGTCGTAGGAGAGGATGCCGATGAAGACGATCGCCGCGTACAGAAAGTAGCGATGGATGTTCTGGATGATCAGCGGGAACGAGCGCTCGCCCAGGTAGGTCGCGCGCGGCTCACCGACGGCGCAGCCGGGCGGGTCGGCCCAAAACGATTTGTAGTAGGCGCCGCGGTAGTAGTAGCAAGTCAGGCGAAAGCCGGCCGGGAACGGCAAGATCAGCATGGCCGGCGTCAGCCACAGCGGCATCACGCCGGGCGGCTTGCCGAACCAGCTACCGCCGTCGCTGGAGAACAGCAGCGGCGAGTAAAACGGCGACAGATAAGGGCCAAAGCGAAAATGCGCGCCCTGCAGCGCGGCCCAGGTCGCGTACGCCACAAACGAGGACAGAACCGTGAACACCACCAGCGGCGGAAACCACCAAGCGTCGCGACGCTGCGTCTGGCCAAATTTGAGCCGCGCGAGCGGTACATCGATTCGAGCCATTGCTCCCCCGGGGAAATTGTCGCGGCGAGTATATGCACCGTCGACGCCGAGTTGCCAAGGCCTCACCGCGTCTATTGACGCGCGCGACAGAAGGGCCAAACTGAGGCTCTCTTTAGTGCGAGGTGCGCTTATGAAAAAATGGCTTTTGTTGTCGCTGCCGCTTTTTGCCACGCTGTCGATGAGCTGCGTTGTGCGCGAGGTTCGGCCGCGTGGCTGCCCGGGTGGGTTCTGGGTCGCTGGCCACCGTGGTGCACGGGGTCGTTGGCATGAAGGCCACTGGAGATGCACAGGCGTTGTCGAGGTCATCGAGGTCGAGTAACGCGCGCGAGCCGCTGCGCTACTCGATGTCGTTCTCGCTGTGCAGGCCGCCCCCGCCGCTGATCGACCCGGCGCTCATGATCGATCCTGTGCGGCGGAACGTGGAGAAGATCCCACATACGTGATCGCAAGAACCGCGGATGAAGGCGGCCGACTAATTGTCGCGCGTGATCTCCATCGGCGGGGTGACCGGCGTCGTCAAGTGCTTGACCAGCGCCATGCACTCTCGTTCCGGCATCGCCTCGGCGCGGTCGAACTGCAGCGGCACGGCCACCGCCTTTTCGTAGTCCTCGTCGCTCAATCGACCGCGCTCGTGAACGCGCCGCAAGATGCGCCGCACATAGGTATCCCACTTGGTGTCGAGCAGCCCGTTCGAGTGGCAGTACTGCACATAGCGCCGTTTCGGATTGGGCAAAATCGACGAGAACCACGCCGCTTCCATGGGCGTCAAAAGCTTGGCTGGCTTGCCGAAGTACCGCCGCGACGCCGCGCCGATGCCATACACGTCGGGGCCGAACTCGATGACGTTGAAGTAGATCTCGAGAATCCGCTCTTTGGTCAGGTGGTGCTCGACATACCAGGTCAAGAACAGCTCCTGGAGCTTGCGCGACAGTGTCTTTTCGCGCGTCAACAGCACGTTCTTGATCATCTGCATCGTGATCGACGAGGCGCCGAGGCGAAAGTAGCCGCGCTGTAAGTTCTGCTGCAGGGCCGAGCGGAATTCCGACGGGATGAAGCCGCGATGCTTAAAAAAGCCGGAGTCCTCGGTGGTCATGATCGAGTTGATGAGGTAGGGCGAAATGTCGGCGTAGGGCACGAAATCGGGGTTTTCTGGACCGGCCAAAAAGGTGCGCCAACGCCCCGGTTCGAGCTGCACCGTCTGGGTGAACGTGTCCATCAGCCGGTCCGCCGTGAGATTCTTAGGGGGCTGCACGACGCGACAGCCCTCGATGCCGACCTGGCCGCCGAGGTCGATGGTGTCGAAGTCGGCAAAGTCGATGCCCAGGTGCAGATCGGTCGAAAAGGTCCCGCTCAGCTTGAAGTCCTGAAGGTACGGCGTCATCTCGGCGGGCAACGAGGTGAGCGCGGCCTGACACGGCAGCGGCTGAATTTGTAGGCGAGCGGCGAAGCGCGGCCGGCGCCCGATGTTCTCGATGGTGCCTGTGAACAGCGCGTGGACGTGGCGGTAATCGATCTCGGCGCCGTCGAGGATGAGCGAGCGCGCGACCGGGTCGAGTCGCCCTTGGGCCGACGCGTCGAAGCCCAAGTTGGCGACCGGCACAGGCCCGAGCATGGGATGCGCGACGGTCAAGCCGCTCAGGTGAAACTTGGCCGAGAAGCCGACCTTGCCGTCGACCACGCGCAGGTCGAGGCCGGCGTCGACTTCGGCGTCGTGCGCGTTGATGAGGCGTGCAGCGCTCTCGTGGCTCCACACCGAATCGAGCTGCGACAGGCGAAAGCGCGCGGCGCGCAGCTGCAGCTCACCGTCGCGCGTCGCCGGGTGAAACGAGCCGAACGCGGTCCACAGCTCGGTGCCGGCACCGCCGTAGCTGCCGTGCAGCTCGACGGCCAAGCGAGCCGCGTCGGCGGGATCGGGGCGCACTGCGCCATGCACGTCGGTCAAGCGAAAGCCGCGCACCGGGGTCGCCCAGCCGCCAGTCACCTCGACGCTGGCGGGCGCGGTTCCACTCATCAGCTTTTTGCGGTCGAGCGCGTTGACCAGGATGGTCAGCTGCGTCGCACCGAACGTGGGGCCACCGACCAGCCGGGCGCGCACATCGTACAAACGTAACGACGCGGGTCCATGCGGCACCAGCTCGCCATCGACCCGACCAACGTCGAGCACACCCCAGTCGCCGGCCGCCGCCAAAGCGCCGCCGCGAATGGTGACCTTCTCGATGCGCAACGCACTCCGGCCGCGCGTGTCGCTCGACGATTCCGAGGACGAAAGGCGATCGAGCAGGCTCGAAACATTGTCGTCCGCACCACCGCGCACGAGCTCGATGCGCGGCGAGAACAGCTCGAGCTCCGAAACCTCGGCGCGCCCGCGCAAAAGGCCGGCCACCGAAAAATGGACGCGCACCCCGGGCACGACCAGCGGCGGCGCCTGCCCCTGCCCGTCGATCTCGAGGTCGTCCAGCTCGACGCGCCCGAAGTGCGCCTTGACGGCGGCCACACGCACCGGACGGCCGAGCCGCATCGCCAACCGCGGCAAAACGCGCGTGCGCACCACGTACGCCTCGAACACCGGCCCGCCGAGCTGCACCAAGGCCCACGCGCAGATCAGCGCCGCCGTCGCCACGATTGTCTGCTTCCGGGTCACGCGCTTGTATCTATACTCCCCGAGCGCGCCAAAATGTTCAGGTTCATTCACACCGCCGACATCCATCTCGACAGCCCACTGCGCGGCCTGACCCGCTACGAAGGCGCCCCGCTCGCGCTCTTGCGCAGTGCCACGCGACGCGCCTTCGAACGGTTGGTGCAGCTGGCGATCGACGAGCGCGTCGGGTTCATGATCATCGCTGGCGACCTGTACGACGGCGACTGGAAGGATTTCAATACCGGACTTTTTTTCGTCCATCAGCTGAGCCTCCTGGCCAAGGCCGGGATTGCGGTCGTCCTCCTGTATGGAAATCACGACGCCGAGAGCGCACTGACCCGCAACTTGCCGCTCGAGAAGATGGCCAACGTGCACGTGCTGCCGGCGAAAAAGGCGGGCACGGTGCTACTGCCCGAGCTCGGCGTGGCGCTGCATGGGCGCAGCTTCAAGGAGCGAGACACCATCGACAATTTGCTGCCCGGCTATCCACCTGCTGTGCCGGGCTTGGTCAACATCGGCGTTCTGCATACGGCGCTCGAAGGGCACGCCGAGCACGCCCGCTATGCGCCGTGCACCGTCGCCGAGCTGACCAACAAGGGCTACGACTATTGGGCGCTCGGCCATGTGCACACGGCCAAAATCGTGGCGCGAAACCCCTGGATCGTCTTCGCCGGAAACCTGCAGGGCCGGCACATCCGCGAGACCGGCAAGAAGAGCGCGATGCTGGTCACCGTCGACGATCGCGTGATCACCGAGGTCGAGCCGGTGTACGCCGACGTGTTGCGCTGGGCGCACGTCGAAGTCGACGCCGCGGGTTTGACGACGCGCGGTGAGGTCGAGTCGCGCGTCATCGAGGTGCTCGGCCAGACCGTGCGCGAACTGGCCGACGGTCGGCCGGTCGCGGCGCGGCTGACCATTAGGGGCGCGTGCGCGGCTTCGGGCGAGCTGTACGCCGACGAGGAGACCTTCGCCGCCGACCTGCGGGCGCTGGCACTCGGGCTGGGCGCCGACGCTGTGTGGATCGAAAAAATCCGCATCCAAACCACGGCGGTTGCCGAGGCGACGGGCGAGCAACTCCCGAGCGGGGTCGTCGACGACATCGCCCAGCTGCTCGGCGATGCACCCGGCGATCCGGAATTGCTCAAGGCGCTCGGCGACGAGCTGCGCCCGCTCATCGAGCGACTGCCAGCACGGACGCGCCAGGAGCTCGACGATCCTGCCCTGGCGGCAGCGATCGACGGACGCCTCGACGAGGTGCTGCGCGATGCGACTCCACTCGTTCTGGCGCGCCTGTTGGGTACCAAGTAGCCGTGCGCTTTGCGCGCCTCGATCTGATTCGTTACGGTCGCTTCACCGATCGCTCGCTCGATTTTCCCGTCGGGGAGGTGGATCTGCATCTGTTGTACGGTCCGAACGAAGCCGGCAAGTCGACGACGCAATCGGCGATCGAGGATTTTCTGTTCGGCTTTCCGACCCGTTCGCGCTACGCGTTCGCCCACGAATCGTCAGCGCTGCGCGTCGGCGCGCTGGTCACCCGCGGCGAGCGAACGCTCGAGGTACGCCGCAAAAAGGGCCTCAAGGAGTCGCTCCGCGCACCCGATGACACACCGCTCGGCGAGGCCGCGCTGGAGCCGCTGTTCGGCAAGATCGATCGCGATTTTTATGTGCGCATGTTCAGCCTCGACCACGCGCGGCTGGTCGAGGGCGGCAAGCAGCTCCTCGACGCGCGGGACGACGTCGGTCGCATGCTGTTCGAGGCCGGCGCCGGCCTGCCGAGCCTGCGCGCGATGCTCACCGCGTGCGACGAAGCGGCAGAAAAAATCTTCGCGCCACGGGCCAAAAATCGCGCGTTCAACCTGGCCCGCGATAAGCTCGACGCGGCCGACGAGACGCTGCGCCAGGGCCAAGTCGCGGCGCGCGATTGGCAAGCGGCGGCGCTCAAGGTCGAGTCGCTGCACGCGCAACGTGCCGAGCTTTCACGCCTGCTCGATGGCGACGCGCGGCAGCGGCGCCGGCTCGAGCGCATCCGTCGCGTGCTGCCCCTTTTGGCCGATGCGCAGCGCATCGAGCGCGGGCTCGCCGAAATCGGGTTCGTACC
>JBBQIO010000122.1:0-8387 GCA_038325015.1 Polyangia bacterium | reverse complement strand
AGGACCGGTGTGCATGCAGCGCGTGATTTCATCCCGTCGAACGTAACAGGTCATGCCTTTGCGGCAAACAGCGTGCCGAGGCGGCGGCTCTCCGGCCGAAGCGCCCACGAACCAAGCGCCAAGAGGGTGAAGAGGGCCGGGCCGACGACATTTCCAATCGCGCTTCCGCTGGCGGCATGCGAGACCGCCGCCCCGGTGAGGTCGAAGAAAATGCCGGCGTACGCCCACTCTTTGAGCCGTGGTAGGCGAGGTGCAAGGATCGCCGCGGCGCCAAGCGTCTTCCAGACTCCCAAAAGAACGACGAAGTAGATCGGGTATCCCAGATTGACGATCCCGGCGACCGCGTCGGGCCGGCGCAAGATCTGCATGATTCCACCGGATCCGATAAGGAGCGCGGTCAGGACGGTGGTTACCCAGTAACCGATTTTTTTGGCGTTCACGTTTCGATCTCCTGGTCGCCCTGCTTGGCCTGCTTGGCGAACTGCTCTGCGTACTCGGCGTTCAGTCGTGGCCAGCCGAACTTCATCGCCTCGCCAGCGACGATCCGACCAAGCGGCTCGCCCGCGAGCAAACGATCGAGCACGTCGAAGCAGATGTGCCAACCCGCCGCGCCCATCGAAATGTAACGGCTATCGATGTTGTGCCACAGCGTCAGACGCGTGCCTTCGCCAATCGGCTGCAACTCCCAACGGATCTCCTGGTCACCCCAGCTGTACTCGAGAAGCGTCGGCGGCTCGGCCCGCGTGATCGTCGTGGCGGAGAGTTTCGGCGTCGGCGTTCCCACCGTCGTGAGCGTGGCCGGACCGACGGTGCCGAGGTCACGGTCGGCGTCGAACGGGGCCCATTGGCGCAGCTGCGCCGGATCCGTTAACGCCGCCCAGATCCTAGCGGGTGGATGGTGAAGGTCGCGGACCAGAACCAGCGTCCATTTGTTTCCCTCCTTGCGCACAGCAGCGCCCGCGGCGGGCCCGGCGGTATATTTCTCACGATGGCTCATTGTCTTTTTTTTCCTTTCCTTGGCAAACTACGCTCTGTTTGATCGGCTCGGGCGACTCGATCGAGGTGGCGCTCGAGGGCGTCCACGTGCGCGGTCCAGAAGCGCCGGAACGGCGCCAACCACTCATTGACCTCCATGAGCGGCTCCGCCCTCACCCGGTACAGACGCCGCTGCGCGTCGACGCGCGACTCCACGAGGCCGGCTTCGCGGAGCACGCGCAGGTGCTTGGACACGGAGGGCTGCGGCATCCGCAGCTTCGACTCGATCTCCCCGACCGATCGTTCCGACGAGGCCAGCAGGCTCAGGATGGCGCGGCGGCTGGGTTCGGCGATGACCTCGAAGGCGGAATCCATGACTCGTATATACTCAGGTCGGTATATGCACGTCAAGCCATACTAAGCGCCCGTGACCCGCCGCTGACGAATGCGATCGCGCGCTCCCGAAGACGACCGCGCCGACACGATGGCGCCGCGATCCGCGTCACCTGGAGTAGGCTGCGGCGTGGCCCAAGCAACGAACGGAAGCGAAAGCGAAAGCTGGACGGTCCTGCCGCACGGACCGCTCGAACGGCTCGAAGACAACCTGTGGCGCGTCGAGGGCAGCCTGCCGAACATGCCGCTGCGCCGCGTGATGACTGTGGCGCGCCTCGCCTCGGGGGCGCTACTGCTTCACAGTCCTATTGCGCTCGACGCGCGCGGGATGGCCGAGCTCGATGCGCTCGGGCCAGTGGCGTTCATCGTGGTCCCCAACCGCTGGCACCGGAAGGACCTGCATCTGTTTGCCAAGCGCTATCCCGAGGCCAGGGTGCTCGCACCGGCCGGCGCGCGCGACAAGGTGGCGCAAATCGAACCGCGCGTTGCTGACCTGTCGGAGCTGCCCGCCGATCCCAACGTCATGGTCGCCGTCCTCGAGGGGACCAATGCGGGGGAGGCGCTGCTGACGGTCAAGTCCAACGGCGGAACCTCGGTCGTGTTCTGCGATGGCGTGTTCAACATGCCGCACTTGCCGGGCTTCCACGGCTTCGTGCTGCGCTACATCACCGACTCGAGCGGCGGCCCACGGACCTCCCGCATCGCTCGACTGCTCCTCATCAAGAGCAAGGCCGCGTTCGCAGCTCATCTCGAGCGGTTGGCAACTCGGGACCTGCGGCGCGTGATCGTTGCACATCACCAGACCATCACCGACGATCCCGCCGGCACCTTGCGCCGCGTCGCAGCCGCGCTGCGCTGACCGCGATCCAATGGGCCAATCCTGGTCAGACTTGACGCCAGACGGGTATGGTGAAGGAGTGTCCGAGCGAAAACGGCTTGGCAGCACTGCCCGAGGGCAAGCTTCCAGCGGCTGAGGCGTACGCCATCTCGACCGCCACCCCGCGATCGGGCCTGGGGTCGTAGGCCCGACGAACGCGATTCCACGCTCCTGGTCCGCGGCGCTCCTTTTGGCGGGACGCGCGCATCGTGCTCGACCGGCTCGTGCGCCTTGACGACCGCGGCGCTGCTGCTGCTGCTGCTGCTGGTATAAATCCGCAGCAGCTCGCACTGGCAAAAATTTCGCTCCGCAGCCTCGGGCCGGCTCGCAAATGAGCAAAAGTAGCAAAATGATCAGACCCCCTGACCCAAAGCGTTTGTGCTATCATGAGCTCGCGAGGATGATGCACGCAGCACAGAAGCATGCCCGCTTCGCCGCCCTTCTCTCGAAGCACGGCCCCACCTGCCGTCGCGTCGCCCAATCGCTCGGTGCAGCCGGACTGCACGTCCGAGCGACGCCGTTTCCCAGCGCGCTGCCGATCGACGATCTCACCGATGCAGTGGCACTGCTCGTCGATCTGGACGTCTCGCCGGCCGAGCCGCCGCATGTTCTGCTGGCCGAGGCGCGCACCGCGTACCCGGACGTCGAGATCCTGGCAACCGCCGGGATCGATTGCCGCGCCCGTCTTCTGGATGCGTTGTGCGAAACCGATGTCAATCACGTCATCCCGAAGCGCGGCGCCCTCACGCTCCCGCGCGGTGGCCTGCCCGTGCTCGGTAGCCTGGAGGGGCCGGACGAGCACGATCTGTTCGCCGCCGTGCGCCGCCTCCTCGACGGCCCGGAATCGCCCGGCGTCACGCCCTATCTTCTCGGCGGCGCTCCAGTGCATCAGGCGAGCGTGCGCAGCAGCGACGACAAAGATCGCGCGCTGGCCGAGGTCGTGACCTTCGCCGAATCGATGGGCCTGGGCAACGAGAAGCTGCGACGCGTCGAGCTGGCGGCCGAGGAGCTGTTGATGAACGCGCTCTACGACGCGCCTCGCAACTCGAGCGGCGGCGAGCGGCACGCCAGTCAAGATCGACGACTCGCCGTTTCGCTCGGGCCCGACGAGGCGGTGCACATGCGTTACGGCTGCGATGGGCAGACGCTGGCGATCGCTGTGGCGGATCCGTTCGGCGCTCTGACCAAGCGAGCCGTGACCGAGCGACTGCGCAAGGTGCGGGACGGAGTTCCCAAACCGGAGGTTGGAGTTGCCGGCGCCGGTCTGGGCCTGGTCATGACCTATTCGGTCGCCAACCAGCTCATCTTCAGCGTCTCCCCCGGGCGCTTGACCGAGGTGACGGCCGTGCTTCACGTCGGGGGCAGCAACCGAGCGGCGCAGGAGCGCGGCACTGCGGTCCATTTTTATGTCCGGCCCAGCCTCGCCACCCGGCACAGCGCTTCATGACCGGCGCCGTCATCGACAAGCAGCTGGGCAGTGATGGAACCCTGCACGTGACCATCAGCGGCAAGATCGACGAGCGGTTCGATCCGGTGGCCGTGCTCGCCGACGACGCAGCGAAGATCGTCCTCGACCTCGGCGGCGTCCGTTCGATCTCCTCCCTGGGCGTGCGCGCATTCGCCGAATTCATCAACGCGCCATCGCAGGAGGTCGTGCTGATTCATATATCGCCGGCGGTGGCCAGCCAGTTGGCGATGATTCCGAACCTCATACCGCCGACCGCGCGGGTCGAGTCGGCGACGCTGCCCTTCGTCTGTCCGGCGTGCGCTGCCGAGAGTGCTCACTCCGTGCCCTTCAAGGTGGACGCGCTCGTCGCGCATGCGCCGACGTGTACCTGTGGCGCCAAGATGGAGCTCGACGGAATGCCCGAGCATTACCTTCCGCAGTAGCGAGTCTTTCGGTTCAGCCGTACTGCACTGAGATGGTCTCGATGATCGTCTTGAGCGCGGCGGTAACGACCGCCGTGTCGGGGTGCCGGACGATGACATGACCGTCGCCTTCGTAACTGTCGCTGCGTGGCATGCCAGGCTGCGGCAGGCGCGCCTCGACGACGTGACGGCCGACCAACTCCTGAGCCCGCTCGACGCCGCCGACGCGCAGCACTCGCCCACGTCCGACGCCGCGCAGGTAGGCACAACCGACGGCGAACTTGCGCTCGTAGGGACCGTCGAATGCGTCGTCGACGACGGCGCGCGCCCACGCACGATACATATCGGCGTCGTGCGCGAAGCTGTTCATGCGCACGATATTGGCGCCCGGCGGGCGGGCCGCGATTTCGCCGATCGCCAGCGAGCCGTCGTCGCGGCGGAACCACTCCATGTGTGTAAAGCCAGTGTCGAGGCCAAGCGCCTTGACGGCACGGACGCCGAGCGCGCGCGCGTCGGCCCAATCGGGCGTCGTGATGTCCCGCGGCAGCACGCACACCCACTGAATCCACGGCGTTTCCATGACCTCGAGCGGCGTTGGGTAGTAGCGTGAGATCGACTCGAAGCGGACCTCGCCGCCGACCGTGATCGTCTCGAAGCTGTGCTCTGTGCCGCGCAAGAGCTCCTCGGCTAGAGCGGGATTGTCGGGCGCGGCGTGGATGGCCATCAGCGCCCCGCGCAGATCGTCGAGCGTGCGCACCCGCCACGTCGCCTTACAGCCCATACCCGCCGGCGGCTTGAGCACCAGCGGAAGGCCGACCTCGGCGACGAAGGCTTCGCCGTCGCTGAAGGTGCATAAGAGGCGATGGCGCGCGCAGGGCAGGCCGTGCCGGCCGAGCTCGTCCTTCATTCGCGCCTTGTCGCGGAACAGATCCGCGGTGTCTGGGCTGGCACCGATGACGCCGAGCGCGCGGCGAACCTCGCCGAGCTGGACCTGCAGCGCTTCGAGGATGCCGAGCACGCGATGGAGCGGACCGTGCCGTCGTTCGAGCAGGCGCCCCGCTTCGATCAGCTGGCCGGCGTCGAGCCCGTCGCGCACGGTGACGATGTCGACGAAGTGGCTGGCGTCCTCGCCGCGCGGCAGCTCCTGCATGATGCCCAGGAAGCGGACGTCGCCCAGCGCCGCGGCCGCGCGGGCAAAGCGCATCGTGGTATCGAGCGGAAAGGGCGCGACGAACACGATATTGCGCATCCGCAGCAATGTATCATGCGCCTCATGAAGACCGTCTTCTTGGCCCCCAGCTATCCGCCGGAGATGCAAGAGTACACGCGCGGTCTGGCCGAGGTCGGCGCCGCTGTGTACGGCGTCGGCGACACGCCGGTGCACGCCTTGCCCAGCTCACTCAAGCAGTACCTCGCCGACTATTTGCACGTGCCGCGCATCCTCGACGAGGACGATGTCGTCGAGCGGGTCCACGCCTGGCTGCGCGGGCGGTCGGTCGATCGCGTGCTCGGCAACTGGGAGGTGATCGTGGAGTGCGCGGCACGATTGCGTGAGCGGCTGGGTGTGCCCGGGATGTCCGTCGACGCGGTCAACGGCTTTCGCGACAAGCAGCTCATGAAAGAGCGTGTCGCTGCCGCCGGCCTGCTCACCCCGCGTGCAGTAAGAGTGCACACGGCTACCGAGACGCGCGCCGCCGCCGAGGCCATCGGCTATCCCTTGTGCCTCAAGCCCATCGCCGGCGCCGGGAGCGCGGACACCTATCGCGTCGACGACGCCGCGGGCCTGGAAGCGGCGCTCGCTCGGATGCAGCACGTCGGCGAGGCCAGCTGCGAGGAGTTCATCGAAGGCGAGGAGTACACCTTCGACACGGTGTGCATCGGTGGTACTCCGGCGTTCGCGAATGTCGCCCAGTATCTGCCCAAGCCCATCGAGGCCCGCTCGAACGAATGGATCAGCCCCGTGATCATCACGGTGCGCGATATGGAGCAGCCCAAGCTGAGCGGTGGGCTCGAGCTGGGCGCCGGCGTGCTGCGCGCGCTCGGCATGGGCGACGGGTGCACCCACATGGAGTGGTTTCGCAAACCGAACGGCGAAGCGGTGTTCGGCGAGATCGGCTGTCGCCCGCCCGGCGCCAAGCTTATCGATCAGATGAACTACACCTGCGACATCGATCTATTTCGCGAGTGGGCGCGCGCGGTCTGTTGGGGGACGTTCACAGCGCCGACGGTGCGAAAGTACAATTGCGCGATCATCTTCAAGCGGGCCAAGGGGCGCGGTCACATCACACGCATCGACGGGCTTCGTGAGTTCGTCCAGCGCCATCGCGACCACATCGTCGAGGAGAAACTGCTGCGCGTCGGGACCCATCGGCGCGACTGGAAGCAGACCCTGCTCAGCGACGGGCATATCGTGCTTCGGCATCCCGATTGGGACACCACCTACCAGCTGGCGATGGAAGCTGCGACGGACATCACGATGTGGGCAGAATAGAATTAGAGTTATTTCGGCCCAAACGGGCGTCGCGAGAACCGGCTAGGTCGTCGGGAAGCTCGGCGCCAGCCGAGCGTGGGCGAGCGGCGCGTCACGCAGGCGCGGGCCAGTTCGGACAAGAGCCTGCGACAGTCGTTGCATTGGTCGACATGCAACTCGACCGCGTTGATCTCACACGAATTGAGCTGGCCGCCAAAAAAGGCGCTGACCCGATTCTCGTCGATACAGGCGCCGAACGATCCCATCACCATGGGGACACCGGTCGAAGTCCGCTGCTGCAGACTTTTTCGCGGCACGCGCCGAAAAATCAGGTCAATGCTTGGACCAGTCATCGATTTCGGCCACTTCCGCCGCGTGGTCGGGCCCTGCCGCGACGAAGGTTGCGCGTGCCATTTGCACCAGCTCGTGCGCGCGGCGCGGGTCCTTCGCGATCAGCGCAGTCGCCAGCACGAACCGCGTCTCGGCCAGATCGCAGGGATCCACCTCATGGGTTGTGCGCAGAACCAGGGCGCGTTCGCACAGCGGAATCGCCCGCTCCGGAGCTCCCTCCTTGATGTAGGTGCGGGCGAGATTGACCAACGTCGGCGCCAGGGCCGCATGATCCGGGCCTAGCGCTTTGGTCCGCACGGCCAGAGCGCGCTCGTATTGCGCGCGCGCTTCGGCGAACTGCCCCTGCGCTAAATAAACATCGCCGAGGTTCGAAATAGGCAGGGCCAGCGACGGATGGCTGGGGCCGAACGCGCGCTCCTCGATGGCCAGCGCGCGCCGGTACGCGTCGTTGGCGCGGGCCCAGTCCTTTTGATCGGAATAGACGTTGCCCAGATTGTTCAGCGAACCAAAGAGCGCGGCATTGTCCGAGCCGAGCGCGGCCTCTTGGATATCCAGCGCGCGCTGATAGGCGGCCGCAGCAGCCGGCAAATCATGCCGCTTGTAGTAGACGTTTGCGACGTTGGTCAGCGAAGTCGCATACGAGGGATGGTTCGGCCCCAAAACCTTGGCGCGAATGTCGAGGCTGCGCTGATAGGCGGCCAGCGCCTGGTCGAGCTGACCGCGCGCGAAATGATCGTAGCCGAGATGAAGCAGCATCCCGGCGACCTCGGCGCTGTCGGTTCCGTACAGCTTCTCCTCGAGCGCGAGGGCGCGCTGGTGCAGCGGCTCGGCCTGATCGGATTTGCCTTGGTCGGCGTAGATTGCTCCTTCGCCGACGAGGATGACCGCTTCAATGCGCGCGTTGCCGCCCATGCGCGCGAGCTGCGATCGCGCGTAGCGCGCCCAGCGGAGCCCCTCGTCCTGCCGCGCTTCGTTGTAACCCACGACCATGATCAGTCGCGCCCACGAGAGCGCCGTCGTCGCGTCGTCGCGTCCCGCGTTGGCCGTGAGCGCAGCGTCGGTAAAGCGCTTCTCGGCGATCTTGTAGTCGCCATTGGAGTCGGCTGCCGACCCGGCGGCGAACTCGGCCTCAGCCTGGAGCGGCAAATAGCCGGTGGCACGGGCGGCGGTCAGGGTCGCTTCGGCAACGCGCAAGGCCTCGGGAAATTTGCCGGTTCGGAGCAGCGCGTTCGCGGCCGCCAGCTGGGCATCGACCTCGGCGATGCTCCCGCGCAGCGCCAGATCGGTAGGCAACCGCACCGGCAGCTTGAGCGCCGCTCCGTCCTGACACGTTTCGAGATCCGGCAGCTGCTCGACGGCGGACACCGCTCGGCTGACCACGCCTCGGTCGGCGCGGGCGATTACGTCGACCAGCGCCTTTAGCTCTTGGGCACGCCGGTCCAGACAGGCCAT
>JBBQIO010000121.1:0-8413 GCA_038325015.1 Polyangia bacterium | reverse complement strand
CAGTGGTCAATACCAACATATGCCGCAGCCGCCCTATTGTCCGGGATTGGAATATGCTGGCGTGGTTGCGTGGACGGGCGTGGCGGTCACCAACGTTTCCGTCGGTGACGCGGTCTTGATTGATGGTTTTTTGGCCGGGCCGCGCTCGCTCGGAAATTATCGCGCATATGGTGGATTTGCCTCCTACGGTGTTGCGCCGGCCGAAGCCGTGCGGCGAATTCCCGGCGATTTGTCGTTCGATCAGGCGAGTTGCTTGTTGGGGAATTATGAAACTGCGTATCACTGTCTAGTAGCGCGTGGACGGCTGGCCGCTAAAGAGACAGTCTTGATTCACGGCGCCTCGGGCTCGACTGGGCTGGCCGCGGTGCAGGTCGCCAAGCTGTTGGGCGCGACGGTCATCGCCACCGGTCGTTCGGCGGCGAAGCTGGCCGCGGTGACGGCCGAGGGCGCGGATCATGTCGTGGTGACACCGGGCGCAGACGGCCCGTCGCTGCGTGACCAGGTCAAGGCGCTGACCGGTGGCCGTGGCGTCGACGTGGTCTACGACGGAGTGGGCGGCGATATTTCGCTCGAGAGCTTGCGCTGTGTGGCGTTCGGCGCGCGCTATTTGATTGTCGGCTGGGCGGCGACTCCATTCGTTGCGCAGGGCAAAGGGCAGCGCGGGGCGCCCAACGCAAACCAGCTGCCGACCAATTTGATCATGATGAAGGGGCTCGACGTGCTGGGCTGTCCGACGGTGATTTCGACCGTGATGGACCCATCGATCCGCGCCGCGCGACTGGGACAGGTGCTCGCGTGGGCCGAGTCGGGGCAGATCCGGCCGACGGTTTCGAAGGTCTATGCGCTGGCGGATTTCAAAGTGGCGATGCGCGCAAAATGGTCAGGCGAGATTCTCGGCAACTGCGTTCTTCATCCTTAGGGCCTCCGATCCGCGTTCGGCAGAATCGGCGAGAATCGCCAGACACTCGGCGGCGGTGCGCACACCCATCAGGCGCAGGCGCAACGCCTCACCGCCGGCGAACGGGGAGAACCAGGGGCGAGCGTGGCGGCGCGTGACCTGCACGCCGAGGTACTCGCCGCGCTGTCCGATATTGTCGGCGAGCACCCGTGCGTAAAGCGCCAGCCGCTCGTCGAGTCGTGCAGTGTCAATGCGCACGCCGTGATCGAGGAGCGCGCGGATCTCGCGAAATACCCAGGGGGCATCGATGGCCCCCCTGCCGACCATGACGCCGGCGGCGCCGGTTTCGTCGAGCGCCCGACGCGCATCCTCAGCCGAACGTATGTCGCCGTTGACCACAACCGGAATGCGCACCGCACGCTGCACCTGCTCGGCCCAGCTCCAGTCGGCGCGGCCGGCATGCCCCATCTTGGCAGTGCGGCAGTGGACGGTGATGGCCGCGACTCCGGCGCCTTCGAGTCGACGCGACAGATCGACGATCGGCATGTCGGCCTCGTCGCCCCAGCCGATGCGCGTCTTGACGGTCACGGGCAAAGGCGCGACCGCAGCGACGACGCGCGCGGCCATCTCGACCATCGCCGACGGGCGGCGCAGCCACGCCGCGCCAGCCCCGGCGCCGTTGCGCGCAACGCGAGGGACCCAGCAGCCGCAGTTGATGTCGAGAAACGCCGGCTCGGCTGCGGCGGCGACGGCGGCCGCCTGCATCAGGTGATCTGCGTCGGAGCCGTAAATCTGAATCGCGGTGGGTCGATCGTCGGGCGCGAGCGTGAGCTTGCGAACCGCGGTCTTGGTCCGCGCCAGGAGCGTCTCGGCGCGGATGAATTCGGTCATGGTGAGCGCCGCCCCGAGCTCGCGACAGAGCCGACGGAACGGCACGTCGCTGACGTCCTCCATCGGGGCAAGCACGACGAGGGGACGCTCGAAGAGAGCGGCGAGTTGCCCGGTAAAGCGCATCGGGCGGACCATGCCACAAGCGGTCCAACGGTGCTCACGCAACGGTTCAACGGCCGCCGTCAGCACCGCTCGTCGCTCACGGCGGCCGACGCAGGGGGAATATCGCTTGACAGAAACCGCACGCGGCCAGTAGATCACGGCTGTTCTTTTTCCGACATAGCTCAGTTGGTAGAGCACGGCACTGTTAATGCTGGGGTCGTAGGTTCGAGTCCTACTGTCGGAGCCACCGTTGTCGGCTGGAAGAAGCTTTCAGCCTCCGGTTCAGTCTCGGTCCTCTGCAACCAGTCGCACCCCGGCCTCGCTGGGCGAGATTGGGATTGGTCCGCTCTCGTAGACGGGTTGCCCACGCTGCCACCTGACCGTCGTCCATCGGCCGAGGATATCCCGACCAGAGGCCGGGCTTCGTCGCGGAGGTCGCGTCTCTTCAGCTTCGCCGATAGTGCATGTGAACGACCGGCCGAGACGTTGAGATGGCGCACCATACGCGGATCGTCCATCCCCGTGGCGAGTCTGCTACAGCGCGCATGCGGTCAAGGGCAGAGCCGCCATGAAGAAGGACTTACGACAGTTGCCCTCAACCACAACTGCAATTGGTCGGGTCGTCGAGAAGTGGCTACACCAGTTCGTCGTGAGCGCCGTGGATGAACGCACTGAGCGCGGTGTTAGAGTCACGCGATGGGCGAGCTGGTGCTGGGTGGCCGGCGCGTTCGCGTGATGCGGCCACCAGGCGCCGCGAGGGCACGGAAAATCGTGCTTGCCGAGCTGGCGGCAATTCTCCGACGAAGATTTGCTGCCAACACCCGCGTCTCGCTCACGGCGATGGTTCCATCTTGTACCATCCGTGATCCCAGTCCGACACGCGCTGATAGAATACGTACGGTCCCCACTTTACTTTGATGTGGCGGCCGACATCGTTCTCCGCGATCGACGCTCGCGGGTGCACGGTGTTGTCGCGAAACACGAACAGCGGCGCCGCGCTGAGCGTCGTTTTTTCCGGTGTGGGCTTCGGCAGCGTCGCGGCTCCGAGGACCTTGGCGAGCTCGTCAGCGACGATCTTTTCGCCGCTGAAGTGAAACTCGACGAGCGGCCAAAACAGGATCTCGTCGTTCGGCGCGACCGGGTCTTTGTAGCCTTGCATGACGCTGTAGCGCATGCGAGCAGGCGGAAACGTCTTCGCCGCATCCTCGATGTCGATGACGTACTTCCACGCGATCTTCTTGCCGTCGACGGTTTGCTTCTGCGCCGCAGCCACGATCTGCGGCAGGATCGCGAGCTCCGGATTGATGACGACGCCCTCGAGCGTACGCTTGTTCCACAGCAGCGCCGTGCGTTCGAGCCACAGGCCATCGAACTCCGTAGGCTGCGCGGGCGCGGGATGATCGCCCGGGTACTCGACCTGCTGAAACCGCCACGTATAGATGGGGTACACCTCGACCTTGGGGACTTTGGTGACGCGATGGACCCGCAGCCCCGTCGCTGCGTCGAGCTCGTACTGGCCGTGCGGACGGTCGGGGTACATCTCGAAGTCGACGCGCGTCGTCGTCTCGAAGAGGATCGACTTGTCGACGAACTTCCACGACAGGAGATAGCGATCGTTGAGGCCGCCGCCGTGCGCATCCTCGTCCCAGACCCAGCGATAGCGACCCGACGGTTTGGCGATGGCGTAGGCTTTGTCGAGGGTGCGAAAGAGGAGCGTGTCGGCGGACTGCATCAGTTCCCACGTCGGCTCGCGTTTCCAGTTGGGCGCTTGCGTACGCCACATGACCTCACCTTTGGCGAGGTCGACGGCCGCGACGGCCATGGTGCCGGCGATGTCGAGCTCGGTCTTGCCCTTGACGTTGTAGATGGACTTCTCGGTGCGCTGTTTGTCGTCGACGTCGAGGTTCTTGTACTCGAGGACAAAGATGGCGCGGTTGCCCTCTTCGATGACGGCGTAGCGACGGACGACGGGGTTCTTTTGCTGGTCATCGAGGACGAGCTTGGCGCCGCGAAACTGCAAAGTGCCGTCGTTCGCGAGGATCGCCTCGCCGCCCATGTTCGGCAGCGCAAAGAGGTGAATCGGCGGCGCGCCCGGCGGAAAGGCGTGCAGCGGGACCTTTGTGAACGGCGACGGTGGCGCCGCGTGGGCAGTGGCAGCCACGAGAACGAGCGTAGTCAGCGAAGTGAGAGCGCGTATGGTCATAAAGCTCCTATCATCCCGAAAATACCCGAACGGCGACGAAATAGAACGCGCCATTGGGGGCGAACGATCTGCCCCGGGAAAACCGTCTGACAGCACGGGTGCAGACGAGGGACCAAGTGGCCATTGACGTGCTCACTGAGATCGTAATCGATCGCCCGCGCGCCCAAGTCTCGGCGTACGCCGCAGACCCGACCAACGCACCGCAGTGGTACGTCTACATCAAGGCTGTCGAGTGGAAGACGCCGCCGCCGCTCGGTGTCGGTTCGCGGCTCGCCTTCGTGGCCCACTTCCTTGGCGGCGAATGGCGTAAACCTACGAGATCGTCGAGCTCGTTGCAGGGGAGCGCCTCGTTATGCGGACAGCGGAAGGACCGTTTCCGATGGAGACGACCCCTACCAAACCGCGCAGCGCTTCTCCGCCGGCCGCACCATCTCCGCTCCCGCCTTGCACGAAAAAGCCTGCTGAAACTCGGGCGAGCTCGACAGTGGTCCATTCACTCTGAACTTCGAGACCGGGTGCGGGTCGCTTTTGATCATCTGCCGCTGTGCTGCCGGTGAAATGGCATCGCCGCGAAATTGCCCCCACGAGATGAAGAACTGCTGCTCCGGCGTGAAACCATCGACGACCGGCACCGGATGACTCTGCATCGATTTTTTGAGCGCCGAATAGGCGATGCGCACGCCGGCGAGATCGCCAATCGCCTCGCTCATCACGAGCTTGCCCTGGTGATGAAGGCCAGGCTCGATGAAATAGCCGTCGTATTGCTCACTGACACACTGAGCGCGCTTTTGAAACTCCTTGAGGTCCGCGTCGGTCCACCAATTTCGTGCCCGTCCCACAAGATCAATCTCTGCCCCTCCTGCATCGATCCCGTGCGTCATGTCGTGCGCCAGTCCAATCCCGATGGCGCCGTAGTTGACCGCGTCGGTTGCGTCGAGATTGAACGCCGGAGGCTGCAAGAAGCCGGCCGGCAACACGAGCTCGTTGAGCTGCAGATCGAGATAGGCGTCGGGCGACGACGCGGCCAGCTGCCACTGACTCCGATTGGTCGGCTTTCCGATCTGCTTCCGGTTGTCGTCGACATTGTATCGTCGGCCGGCGGCGAGATTGGCCCAGAACGTGGCGCGGTGAATAGCGACGGACGAATAGTCCTTCCAGCGATCGGGATAGCCCATCTGTGGATTGAGAGTCGCCAACTTCTGGAGCGCTTTCTTCTTCGTTTCGGGCGTCATCCACGGCACGCCGGCGACGTCCTCTTTGGGCGCCGCGAGCAGGGCGCTGGCGATCTCCTTGGCCTTGGCCTTGGCCGCGGGCGGAAAATATTTCTCCACGTATTTTTGCGCGAGCGCATCTCCGAGCTGGGCGTCGGTCGATTCGACGCAGCGCCGGGTGCGCGACTTCATTGCGGTCGCACCCGCCAAATACTGCTCCTTGAAATTGTAAGATTCATCGGCGAACGGCTTGGACAGCCACGGCGAGGCCGCATCGAGTAGCTGCCATTTCAAGTAGCTCTTCCAATCCGCGAGCGACGTCTCTGCGAGCTCTCGATCGAACTGCTGAATCAGCTTGGGCTCTGCGACATTGAGATCGACTCGGGGCAGCTTCGCATCCGTGAAATAGCGGTCCCAATCGAAACGCGGAGCCAGCTGCTTGAGCGCCACGAACGACATCTTGTGATCCGTGGCCGCCGGATCCGCCGCTGCCGTGCTGTCCAGCGACGCCTCGGCCAACCGCTTCTCGAGCGCCAGCACCGCTTCGGTGGCCTGCGTCGTCTGCGCTGCGCCCATTGCACCCAGCGCCAGAATCTTGGCCACGTGGGTGCGATATCTCTGTCGCGCCTCGGCAAAGCGCGCATCCGGTTTCAAGTAGTAGTCGCGGTCGGGCAGGCCCAAACCGCCGGCGGCCAGGTTCGCGATGGAGTTGCCCGGTTCGTGGTTGTCCAGGCCACCGCTGGTCGCGAACACCACCGTGATGGCCAGGTCATGCAGCCGACGAATCATGTGCTGCACATCGGCAACGTTCCGGATGCCATCGATCTCGGCGAGCAAAGGCGCGACTGGCGTGACGCCGGCGGCGTCGATGGCCACCTCGTCCATGCACGACGCGTAGTAGTCCCCGACGCGTTGCTCAACGCTACCCGCCGGCCAGCGTCGGTTTTGCGACACCTCGTCGAGGATGGCCTGCAGCTGGCCTTGATTCGCGTCATGCGCGGCGATCCGTCGGCTCCATTTCGGCAGGGACTTGGGGATCGGATTGTCGGCGCGCCAGGCCCCGTTGGCGAACTCGTAAAAGTTCGTGCACGGGTCCACCGTCCGATTGAGGTCGCTCGTCGCCACCCCTTTTTGCGTCGGGCCGACCGCATGCGTCACAACGAAAACCACGCCGACCATGATGAAAACAAGTCGGCTCATGACTGGGTTGCCGCGATCACCGTCTGGGTGTCGACCACGGTGGCGAACTCACCGTGAAGATCCGCGAGCGCGATCGCGTGAATCTGCGCGGCTCGGTATTCGATGCCATCGGGTCCCACGCGATCGAACGTCGCCGTCGCATCGGAGACCACCCAGGTATTGAAGCCCAGGTTGCCCGCCATCCGCGTCGTCGTCGAGACGCAGTGGTTGGTGGCCAGGCCCACGATCACCAGCGTATCGACGCCCGCGCGACGCAGATCTGCCTCGAGGGCCGTCCCAATGAAGCAGCTGTTGACGCGCTTCTCGACGACCGGCTCGCCGGCGAGCGGCGCCACCTCGGCCTTGAAATCGTTTCCCGCCTGGCCCGGCCGCAGCGGCGACGCTGGGGAGGTCGACATATGCTTGGCATGGATCACCGGCCGTCCGCTCGCGCGCCAGGCGCCGAGCAATTCGACGATTCGCTTTTCCATGCAGGGGTTGTTGCGCTGGCCCCAGCTGGGCTCGTCGAACCCCTTTTGTACGTCGATGATCAGCAGAGCGGCATTCGGGGCCAAAGACTCCATCGTGGTTTCCTTTCACGCGCCCGAGCGGGGGAAAGCTACGCGCACACCAGGCGTTGGAGCGCCGCCCCCCAAAGAGCGCGATTTTGCGCATCGGCGCAAGCGATAGCAAGAATCCTCGCTCGTGGCGCGCAACTTCTGGGCGCCAATTGCCGAAAATCTAAGGTGACGTCTCCACTCCGCTCGCCGAGCTACCGCGCGCTCACGTTCGAAGCGTCCATGGCCCGGGCCAAACTGGGCTATCGTGGTCTTATGACGTCACCCGCTGTGGCCAGCGACCCGGCCGACGATCTGCCGCCGGAATGGGGTGAGCTGCTCGACGCCGTGGCAGCCAGCTTTCCGGTGCGTGAGCGGCACGGACCGTATTTGGTTCTCGAATGGCCCGCGACTTCCGTTGCGGATGCGCAAACTGTGCAGGTACAATGCATTCGGTTGTACGGCCTGGTGCGGGTCATCCTGGTCGCCGACATTTGCACCAGCGACCGCGCATCGGCGGCCGAAGCGTTGGCGCTGGGCGCGCGCCTGATCCTCGGCGGCGTCATTGTGCGCCGCGGATTCGTCGCCATCCGCCACCTTTTTACCGAGCAGCGAGTGACGCGAGGGGACGTATTCGAGGCGATTCCGTTCCTCCGCGATCGAGCGATCGAGGCGCGCAAATCGCTGTTGCGCTGGCAGCCGACCTCGGGCGCGACGACCTCGCTTTTTGGTTTGGGAGACGTGTAGCCGTGATCATCCGTTTGCTCCGCATGACCGACGAATTTGGAGGAATCTAGTGCCAGACCAAGACCAGAATGAGGTCGATCCAGCGGTCGCCGCAGCCCAAAGGGCCCTTGCCGGCCCCAAAGGTGCGGTTGGAGCCGCCGGCTTCGGCGCCAGCAAGATCGACAACGCCGTCCAAGCGTCGCGTGCGGCGAGCGAAGCGGAAGAATATCTGGCGGCCAGTCGTGCGGCCGCAGTGGACAACTTTGCCAACGGGGGAGCGGCGGCCACGAGCGGCGCGACGACGGCCGAGGAGCTGGCCAACGCCGCGACCGCAGTCGGCGACGAGGCCGCGGTTGGGTCGAGTCTGCTCGGTACTGCCGGCAAGTTGCTCGGCGGAGCGGGCGGCGCATTGGGGATTGTCACCGGTGGCATCCAGGCATTCCATGGCGGCGAAGAGCTGGCCGACGGGCAGTACGCGCAGGGTGGCTTGGACATTGCGGCGGGTGGCGCGGGGGTGATTGCCGGCGGTGCCGGCGTGTTGACCGCGCTCGGCGCGACCGGGATCGGTGCTCCCGTCGCCGCGATTGCCGCGTTGGGGCTTGGGCTCGAGGCGTCAGGCAACAAGAGCGCCGAGTGGGGCAAGACC
>JBBQIO010000120.1:0-8436 GCA_038325015.1 Polyangia bacterium | reverse complement strand
CCGGCGCCGAACGGTATGGCCAGGCCGCGCTGAAAACCGATGCGCGCAACGCGCAATTCCTGACGATGGCAGCCGAGGTGCGGCGGCGCCGCGTCGAGTGGGCAGTGGGGCGGCCGACCGACCTGACCGAGGGGTTGGCGCTGGTCGACCGTGCCCTTGAGCGCCACCCCGACATGCCCGAAGCGCGACTGGTGCGCGCCGGCCTGTGGGCGCTGCAAAAAGATCCGCGCGCCGTCGCCGAGCGGGTCGCGGCACAGAAGCTGAACCCGCTGCTCGAGGGCGATTTTTTGGCGCGGTAATTCTGTGGGGAGGTATACGTCCGTCATGCGAGTCCGATCGATTCGTTGGCTCGGGATCCTGCTATTCGCGCGAACGGCATACGCCTGTCCGGCGTGCTTGGGTCAATCGAGCCGCGGTAGCGCGGGCTCGCTCTTCCTTTTGGGACTGCTCATTTTATTGCCGTTCGTCGTCGGCGGGCTGGCCACGCTGGCGATCGCGCGGCTGTCCCGCGTCACTTCTGCAGATTCGCGCTGAGCGCGGCCCGCTCGGCCGGTGGGCGGCTGCGCAACCAATCGACGTAGTGGGCCAGCGCCCATAGCTCGTCTTCCGGCAGCGCCCCCTTCCAGGTCGGCATGTTCGCCCCGCCGATGCCGGCGGCGATGACGCGGTAGAGATCGACCAGCGCGGTCTGAGGCTGCACAGTGCGCAGTGGGTCACGCAAGAAATCGGGCGGCAGTATCGAAACCGGCACTTCGCATTCGCGCTCGTCGAGCGCTATGGGCGGTCCGTCGGATTTGGCCGCCTTCCAGCGCAAGCAGTACTCGGACTCCTTTCGCTGCGCTTGGTACATGCCGGGCGAGAATTCGGTGGGCGCGGGAAGTCCGCGCGCGACATACAGCGCAGCGAGCTCGGCGTGCGTGACATACGCCGGATGGCAACTACTGCACTGCGCCTTGGCGTGATAAAGCGCGCGGCCCAGCGCCACGCCGTCATCGGGCCGAGTCGCGAATGGATCGGCGGAGATCGCGACCGCGACGCCGACAGGCTCTTTTTGCCAGCGCGGCGATAGCGTCTTTATATATTGCAGTGCAGCAATCAGGTCGTGCGGCGGCAGCTCCCAGGGTCGCATCGCGGTGCCATTGAGGCCGCGCTGGACGACGCGGACCAGCTCGGCATCGGGCGGTAGCGACGGCGCGGCGACGCCGCCCCATTTGAACAGCCCCTGGGTGAAGTCGCGCGGCGGTGGGTTGAGGCCGAGGCCGGCATAACCACGGCCGTCGCCCTTGTCGCCGTGGCACGGGCGACAATAGAGCTGATATTGCGTGTAGCCGCGGTTGAGCGTGTCGGCGGGGATGGTCACCCCACTGGCGAGCACGAGCGGGCGATCGAACGGGCCACTGCAGCCGGCCAGCAAGAGGTAGACGACCCCGAGCTGAAGAGCGCTACGCAAGGAGCACGGCCGCGGCGGCGAGCCACGCGCAGGCGGTGAGCCAGGCGTGCGGCCGCCACGCCGCCCCTTCACGCAACAAACGCCAGACGCCGAGCAGGCCGAGCCCAATCAGCACGGCCATCCAGACGAGTGCAGTAGCAGTCCAATCGTCGACGGTGGGCGCTCCATGCCAAAGACGGACGCCGGCCAGCGCAGCGACCAAGACCGACCCCGCACACAGCGCACTGCCGACGCGTGGCGGCACCAAGGCGGCGCCGACGCTCAACATGCCTCCCGCGCCGAGCACCACCATCCAGGGCACGGGGGTCGACACCGGAACCCAGGTCGTGTGCGTGTGCAACAGGCCGCCGAGGACGGCGAGGGCGCCGACCATCATGGCCTCGACGACCAACACCAGGATGACCGCCAGTCGGGTCTGGCTATCGGGCGTCGTCACGGCAGCTCCGTGCCCCAAGGCCAACCCCAGTGGGCCTCGCGGTTGCGCGCGTCGTCGCGGGCGGTCGCTTCGCGTGCGCCAGCGCTGAGCCAGGCTTCGAACTCAGCGGGCTCCTCGACCTTGAGAATGCCATGCATCTTGTAATGGTTTACGCCGCACAGCTGCGAGCAGCCAAGCTCGAAATCGCCGGTCTGTGTAGCGGTGAATTGCAGCTGCGTGGTGTGGCCGGGCACGATGTCCTGCTTGATGCGAAAGTTGGGCAGGTACAGGTTGTGGATGACATCTTGCGAGCGCATGTGCAGCACCACTCGACGATCGCGAGGGACGTGCAGCTCGTCGGTGGTCAGCGGATCGTCCGCGGTGCCGAACAGGCCGTCGGGGCCGGCGTAGCGAAACTCGAACGACCACTGTCGGGCCAGCACCTCGACGTCGAGTGCGTCGGCACCCGCGGGTTTCCAGAAGCCGTCACGCAGATCGCGGGCCGCCCGGACCAGAAGCGTTCCGTCGACGATGATGAACAGCCCCAAGCTGACGATGGCGGTAAAGACGAGGTGGCCGCGCCCAACGCCCGTCTCGTAGCGCGCCGGGCCCCGCTGCACGAACACGGTCCACAAGATGATGAAGAGGAACGCCGCAAACAGAACCAGCAGCGCGATCGTGGCGAACAAAAACAGGGTATCGCTGCGGTGACCGTCGAGCGAGGCATCGAGCGGGCGGCCCCAACGTCGCAATACATCAGCCATTGGGTCTGAGCACGGAGGCGAAGTCGGCGACCAATCGGGTCATCG
This sequence comes from Polyangia bacterium, assembly GCA_038325015.1. GTDB lineage: Bacteria > Myxococcota_A > Polyangia > Palsa-1104 > Palsa-1104 > JBBQIO01. The sequence continues at coordinate 5,762 of JBBQIO010000120.1, read as the reverse complement.
ATTCGGGGTGGCTGACCTGGTAGCGGCCGCGACGTCGGCCGTGGCCATCGACGAGGATGCAGCCGCCGCGGTCATCGAACAGCGCGCGATTCAGGCTGGGCGGTGCGCTTGGCCCGATGCCCAGACGCGCGGTCGGCAGCGCCGCGAGTCGAAGCTCGCCGGCAAGACGCACGGGCGCGGCGTCGCCGCTCATCGCGACGAGCCGATATTCGCTGGGGGGGACGTACTTGAGGCGGACCGTCAGCTCGGCCAGCCGGCGCCACATGCCGCGATCGTCGTCTAGCCAGCAGGCGATGAACGGTTGGGGCGCAAGCTCGCTGGTCGTCCAGCGCGCACCATTTTCGTCGCGCAGGTCGACAAGAGGCAGCGGCGCGCCGATCGGCGGCGGCAGGGCGCGCGCACGAAGCACGCTCTTGGCCAGCGGCAGCCCGACGAGGAGCACGAACACGACACACCAAAACCACCAGCGCCCGATCAACCAGTCGACGCCGCGTCGCTCTTGCACTCCAGAAAGCACAGGTTCGATTACCGCGCAGCACCACGGCAGTCAACTGATGTGCTGTCCGGTTGGTTAGGCGGCTTCGAGCGCGGCGCGCAGCGGCGCCGGCGCCAAACGCGCGTCGTTGCCCTTCTCTTCGGCGCACGCGCGGGCCCACAGATAAAAGCAGGTCGAGGAGCTGATCTTGCGCCAGCCGGTCGTCGCCCAGTACAGGTTGATAAAGGCGAAGAACAGAATCCCGCCGAGCACCGGATGGATGTGCGAGCCGAGGTTCATCGCAAAATAGGCCAGCGGGAACGCCACGAACCCGACGGCGTACGAGCACAGCGACAGGGCGACCACGCCCGAGCCCACGCCGGTCGGATCGACATCCATCAGCGTCTTGCTGCGGGCGAACGCGGCCTTGAACGAGATGCCTTCAATCACCAAGGCTGGCATGATCACGTAGGTCGCCGTCGTCCAGATGGCGCGCAGGATGCGCAGAATGATCTTGCTCAGCACGTCGTTGCGCTCCCGCGCATAGGTCGACGCCACGTCGAGCGCCGCCGAAACAGCCGCGAAAACCAGCACGCCGCCGAGCGCCGCCTTGACGCGCGGCACGGCGTTCGACATCTCAGCGCGCCCGGTCGTGACCTGATCGTAGATCAACGATGCGGTCAGGCTGTTGCAGGCGTAGTCGACGAAATAGAGAATCGCGGTGCCGACGGCCAACAGGCCATATTCGCCCGACGCCGAGCGAACGAACAGGAAGCACACCGAGATCAAGACCGAGATCGCGGTCGTCACCGCGAGGTCGAGGTAGAACGGCTTGAGCAGCGTTTTGTTCTCGTTGGCCATCACGAACATCTGCTTCATGAAGCCGATGGCGCGCCGGATCGAGCCGAGCGTTCCGCCGTCCTTGGGCACGTACGGATGGCCCGGCCCGGCGAGCTGCGGCGTGTAGGGCTGCGGGGCTGACGCTTGCTGCTGCGACGCGGCGGGGGCAGCGACGATCGGCGTGGAAACCGGCGTCTTGGCCGACGACGCGCTCGCCGCGGCGATCGGCAGAACCGGCGCCTCCATGAACGCTGTCGATGCTTGCGGCGCAGCCTTGCCCGCCATCGCTGCGGGCGCCGGCGTAGCCTTGGGCAGGACAGGCGCCTCCATGAACGCCGTCGACGCCTGCGGCGCAGCTTTGGCCGCGGTCGGTGCAGGCGCCGGACTCGGCTTGGGCAGGACCGGCGCCTCCATGAACGCCGTCGACGCCTGCGACGTGGTCTTGACCGCCAGGGGATCCTGCGCCGGGGTGGGTGCCGGCGCGGCGGGCGGCGTGAACAGCCCGACGCCCATCATGGTCGCTTTGGCGCGATAGGGCTTGACCGGCGCTTTGGGTGCCGCAGCGACGGGCGCAGGCGCGGGCGCTTTGGACGCTGCCGGCTCGAACCCGGGAAAATTGGTGGCCTCCATCTGCACGGTCCGATTGGCCGTCGGCTCCGGATCGGGCGTGCCGACGGTGTAGTTACGGGCCGGCGTGGGCGTGGCCGTCGCGACAGGGCGGTCCGACAGCACCTGCGAGGCCTCCATCTGCACGGTGCGCTGCGGCCCAGTCGTTTGGGTGGGAGCCGGGGTCGGAGCCGGGCTGGGAGTCGGTGCGGGTACAGACGCTGCGCCGACTGGCGCCGGCACGACGCCTTTGCGCTGCTCGAGAAACTGCCGCAGCTCGGCCGGCATCTCCGAGCCCATCATCGTGCGGTCGGCGTTGCCGGCCTTGGTCGCCGGCACCACGGCCCCTTGGCCGGCGCGGAACACGGCCTGCGCCAGGCCGAGCTCGATGCGATCTCCGTCGGCGAGCAGCTGCCGCGAGGTCAGCCGGACCCCGTTGTGCATGGTGAATGCATCGGCTTCGTAGTTCTCCAACCACACGTTCGAGCCGTCGACGATCAGGCGCGCGTGGTGCTCGCCCACTCCCGCGCTGTCCAGCGTCAGTCCACAGTCGGCGGCCTGCCCGACCACGATCTCCGGCTTGTCGAGCACGAACGGGCCTCGGGCGGGCTGCGTAAAATCGAGCTGCGGTAGTCCTTTGTTCATGTGCTGACCTTTTCTCCTGGACGATAAAGAGCGCCAGCGGCGCCCCCGACTTTTGATTTAGCGTAAGAGGCTACCCTTGGCGAGGCTCGGCGGGCAACTCGCTTTGACCGAGCCAATCCTTGCCCACCTCATCGATGTAGCGCGCGCCGAGCTCGTGCGGGCCGTTGGTCACGACCGGCGTGGTGGCAAAGTTGTCGCGCGGCGGCGGCGAGGTCGTCGTCCAATCGAGCGTCCCGACCTGCCAGGGATTGTCCTCGGCCTTGGCGCCGCGCCACAGACTGACGATGAAGTTGTAGGCGAACAGGAGCTGCCCGAAGAACAGCACAAACACGGTGTGCGTGATTCCGACGTTGAGCGGATGCAGGCGCACGAAGCCGGGATAGTCCGACGGGTCGTAGAGCCGCCGCTGCATGCCGGCGTTACCGAGCACCAGCATGCCGCCGAAGACCACCAACACCGGTACGAGGGTCAGCCAAAAATGCGCCAGGCCGAGCCCGCGGCTCATGTGCCGGCCGAACATCTTGGGGTACCAAAAATAGAGCGCCGCGAACGCGCCGAGCAGCGCTGCCGCGGCCATCGTCAGGTGAAAATGGCCGACCACGAAATAGGAGTCGTGCAGATAAAGATCGGTCGAGATCGCCGCCAGGTGCAGGCCGGTCAGACCGCCGAGCCCGAACACGACCAGCATGCCGAGACAGAACAGCATGGGCACGGTGCGCCGAATCTGGCCGCGCCACAGGGTGTGCAGCCAGTTCAAAAAGAAGATCTCCGACGGCACGGAGATGAGCATCGTGAGCAGCATGAACGACTCGCCGAGCATCGGGCTGAGCGTGGTGGTGAACATATGGTGGCCGTAGACCAGCGACGACAGGACGCACACGGCAATCAGCGAGTAAGCCGTCAGTCGATAGCCGTAGGCCGGCTTGCGCGCGAAAAACGAGATCAGGTCCGAGCAGATTCCCCAGGCCGGCAGGATGACGATGTAAACCTCGGGATGGCCGAACACCCAGAACAGATGCTGATAGACGATGGGGTCGCCACCGCCCGCTGTCGCGGCGAGAAAAAAGTGCGTGCCGGCCACGCGGTCGACCAGGTTGAGCGACAGCGCGACGGCCAGGACGGGCACGAACAGGACGTTGAGCACCGAGGCCATCCACAGCCCCCACACCGTCAGCGGCATGCGAAAGTACGTCATGCCCGGCGCGCGCCGCAGCACGATGGTGGCGATGTAGTTGACCGCGCCCATCACCGTCGAGATACCGACTAAAAGGAGCGCCACCTGCCACAGCGTCTGACCGAAGCTCGGCGTGGCCACGCTCTCGGACAGCGGCGGATAGTTGGTCCAGCCCGCCGAAGGACCGCCGGCGCGCACCAAGGCCGCCGAGCACAAAACGAAGCTCGCCGCCGCCTGCACCCAGAACGAAAGCGCGCCTAGGCGCGGAAAGGCGACGCGCTGGGCGCCGATCAAAAGGGGCAGCGTGAAGCCGCCGATACCGCCGATGAGTATCGGGGTAATCGCGAAAAAGATCATGACTGTGCCGTGCAACGTAAAAAGAGTCGTATAGGAAAAGGGCGAAATTACATGGTCGGCGCCAAACAGCGCACCGGCCAGCGGCACGCCGCGCCGTGGATAGGCGAGCTGCCAGCGGATGGCCAGCGCCAAGAGGCCGCCGAAAAAGAGGAAGCCGAGCCCCAGCCACAAGAAGCGGCGGCCCACGACCTTGTGGTCGGTGTCGCAGAGGCGCTGCCAGAGCGTCATGAGGGGCCGCTGTATACCGCGGGCGGCCGAATGGCTCAATGTGGCCGGGGATCCGGGTCGATCCGGCCGATCTGGTCGATCCGGTCGATCGTCGAATCCGACTTCCCGACTACTGACATCAGTGCGATTGAGAGGTACGAAGGCCGCCATGAATCGAACCTTCGTCAGTCTTGGCGCGCTGTGGGGAGCGCTGGCGATCCTCGCCGGCGCATTCGGCGCCCACGCGCTGCGCAGCCGACTCGATGCCCATCTGCTGTCGGTGTTCGAGACCGCCGCGCGCTATCACATGTATCAGGCACTGGCGCTGATTGGGCTCGGCCTTTCGCTCGCGCTCGGCCGCCCCACGGCCTGGTTCACCATCGCCGGCTGGCTCCTCTTCGGCGGCAGCGTGGTCTTCTCCGGCTCGCTCTACCTGCTGGCGTTGACCGGCGTGCGCATGCTGGGCGCGATCACACCGATCGGTGGTTTGGCCGCGATCGGCGGCTGGCTGGCTTGGGCCTACGCCGTGTGGTCCACGCGACGCTGACCTTTTTTGCAGCCGTGGCCACGGTCAGATCGCCGCGACCAGCGCGGTCACCACCCGCTCTTGGTCCTCGGCGGTCATCCCCGGAAACAGCGGCAACATCAATCCCCGGCGCCGCGCGCGCTCCGAATTCGGCAAGCGCCACTTGACCCCATCCGCGTAGGCCGGCTCCTCGTGCGCGTTCATGACGCCGAGTCGTGTAGCAATCCCCTGCGCGTCGAGCGCGTGCCGCACGGCCCGCGGATCTGCATCGGCCAGCTGCAGGCAAAAGCTCTGCCAGTTGCTGCGCGCGAAGGTCGGCTCAGTCGGCAACAGAATCGCCGGCTGTTCGCGTAGCAGCTGGCCATACCGCGCGACCTGCTGCCGACGCTCAGCGACCAGCCCGGGCAAGCGCTTGAGCTGCACCCGCCCAATCGCCGCCTGCACATCGGTCATTCGGTAGTTGAAGCCGACCCGTTCGGCGGGCGCGTCGGCCGACGCCATGCCGTGCTGACGCAACAGGCGCGCGACGCGATCCCACTCGGCATTCGCGGTCACCAACATGCCGCCGTCGCCGGTCGTGATGAGCTTGCGCGGGTGGAACGAAAAACAGGCCAGGTCGCCATGGGGCCGCCCGATGCGCTGCCACTCGCCGGGCGACTGCCACGCGATTTCACTGCCCGCCGCGCACGCCGCATCCTCGACCAGATAAATGCCCCGCGAACGGCACAGCGGCACCAGCTGCGCCAGATCGCACGGCATGCCGAGCTGATGCACGCACAGAACCGCGCGCGTCGCCGGCGTCAGCGCGGCCTCGACCTGTTTGACGTCCAAGTTCAAGCCGTGCGGCTCGATATCGACGAAAATCGGCGTCGCGCCGCACAGCCGCACACTGTTGGCGCTGGCGATGTATGAATGGCTGACCGTCACCACCT
>JBBQIO010000119.1:0-8444 GCA_038325015.1 Polyangia bacterium | reverse complement strand
TCCGCGCGCGCTCTCCGTCTGTCGCGCAGCTATTAATCCACTATTAATCCCGTTCAGCGGCCGAAGCTCGCCTGCTCGATGGATTCTATTCAGATCTCGATCAGACCGCCGGAGACTTAAGCGCCAGACGTGGGGGCGCACCTTGCGATCGCATGGCTTGGCCCCATTGGCCTCCAGCCTGGTGCGCCATGCCGAAGCGCAAGACCAAACTCGTGCCTTCGCCCAGCGTGCTGTGCACCGTCATGTGGCCGCCGAGCGCAGTCACCGCCGCTCGCAGCGCGGCCAAGCCCACTCCGCGCCCCGAGGTGTCGGTGGCCACATCGCGCGTCGAGAACCCGTCGGCGAAAAGCATCTCGACCAGCTCGTCCTGTGTGCCACAAGGCAGGCCGCGCCTCGCGGCTTTGCTGCGCACGTCTTGCCAGTCGATGCCTCGCCCGTCGTCGCCTACGACGAAGGTGAGCTCGTCGCCCGACTCCGCTGCCGCGATGGTCAACACTGCGGTCGGCGATTTGCCGCTGGCCACACGCTCGGCTTCGCTTTCGAGCCCGTGGTCGACGGCGTTCCGCACCGCGTGCACCAGGCTCGCCCAGAGCTGATTCCACGGTTCGTGCGGCAATCGCAGCTGGGTCTGCCTGAAATCGACGCGGATAGCGCACTTGCCGAGTCGGCGTGCCAACATTTGCGCGTGCTCGCCCAGGCGCTGCAGTCGCGGAAGCACCGGGTCGTCGGACCAGCTCCACACGCTCGCGAGCAGCGCCGGATAGGGCAGCCGCGAGTGCAACGCGCGGGCGAAGGCGGCGTACTCAGTGGGGCTGATCTCAATGTTGTTGCGCTCCGTGCCACTGAAGACAGCGAGGTCGCGATTGAGCGCCGCCCAGCGAACGTTGAGCTCGCCGCGCGCCTCTGCGCTGGCGACCGCTCCCTCTTCGAGTGACCGATCTTCGAGGCGGTGGCACAGCGCGGCGATGCTGTTGAGACCGAAGATGGCGCACACGCCCTTGAGCGTGTGGATGTCGCGCAGGTGCTCGACGTGCAGTGTGGATGCGTCGGCGCCGACGATGCGTTGCACCAACGTGCCCGCCTCCTGCAAAAAGTCGGTGAACCCCGATTTGTCCGCCATCATGCGTGACACGCCAGCGATCAGGTCGCGCTGCGCCTCTTCGGACCGCTCGCGCTCGACTTCGACCGTAATATCGGAGATCACGAGCACCAGCTGACGCAGCGCTTCCCCGTCGACGATAGGGTGGTACGCGCACGCGTAATGGCGTGCTCGATAGTGCAGGCGTCGCGGTAGCTGGTCGAGCGAAACCTCGAGCGGCATGAAGCCGTCGCGGATGGCTTCGAGGCCGATACTCAGCATGTCGGCGACAGCCCGCTCGATCGGGCGCAGGTAGTCGACGATCGACAAGGATGCGGTCAAGGGCCCGAACCAACGCTCGACAATGGCCGAGTGGCCGGCGGCCACCTGCCCCGCGGCGTCGAACACCAGAAAACCCTGGCCGACATTGTCGAGCACCAGCTTCATGTCGGCATTGCGTCGTGCGATGTCCTGCTCCCGTCGCACCACGGCATCCGCCATGCGCGCGAAGGCGTTGGCGAGCCGGCCCACCTCGTCGTCGGAGCCCGTTGCGCCGAGCTCGACACGGTCGCCGTTCTCAACCTGGCGAACGGCCGCGAGCAGGCGGCCGAGTGGGCCCACGATCCAGCGTCGGCTGACACCCCACAGGATGAGCGCGAGCACGGCGGCCACGCCCGCGGCAGCCGTCAGGATCTGGTGCCGCAGCTCGACGTACGCGGCATTCTCGTTGGCCAGCGAATACTGGATGGCCGCGACGGCGATCACCTTGTTCTCGGAATCGCGTACGGCGTCGCGCAAGATGATGCGATCCGCGCGCCTTTGGACCACGACCGAGTCGACCCAGCGCGGGCCGAGGGAGGCCTCCTGCGCGTGTCGCAGCTGGACGGCCAGGCGCTCACCCGTCTGCTGCGGACCGGTCACGCGCCACAGCTCGACCCCGAGAACTTCGGGGTCCAGGCCGAGCAACGCAACCGAGTCGCGCATGCCAGTGGCGTCGTCGAAAACGACCGGGGTAGATACCGCGCGCAGGAATAGCTCGGTGACCGCCCGCGCTGCCTGCTCTTTGGCACGCAGCATTTTTTCGCGCTCGAAGCGGCTCAGGCCGACGAAAACCGCGGCCGTGGCAACGAGCAGCACGACGATGGTCGTGGCGGTGAGCTTGGTTCCGACCGACAGGAAGCGGCGGCTGGGCGAGGGCGCGCGCGAATCAGTGCGCATCGATGGCGCCTCCGTCACGGTCCGTCGGGCCGGCGTCGACGCCCGCGTCGACACCGCCGTCGAGGCCACAGATTCCGGGATAGCGCTGCGCCGCATCGATGAAGCGCGAGCAGTCGACGGGACCCAGCGGCCCGGTCGGAACGTCGAGCGACCAGTCCATGCACCCGCCAGCCGAGACGAGGACCAGCGCAAGTAGCCACTTTTTAAGATTAATACTCATAACGCACCTCAGCCATGAAGAAGGCGCGCGGCAGCGGGATCAGCTCCGCCTTGTTGGTCGGCGCCGCGAGCGAGGGGCCGCCGACCTGAATCGGTGCGCGGCCGTCCGTGTTGTAATCCGCAATGAGCCGCGCCGAGAAGCCCTTGGCCCGCGGGATCGGAATCGTCGCCGTCAGCCGCAAGTCGGCGCTCGGTCCCTGGACGATGGGCGCTGCCGGAACGTAGCTGGCGAGGTACGGCGAACGCGCGCCGAGCACGGCGACTACGAAGCCAAGTGACGGCCCTTCGGGCTTGGGTTGCCACAAGAGGTGCGCGTTTCCGAACCAGCTGGGCGTGAAGAACATCGTCTGCGGCAGCCCGTCGCGGTTGCTCATGTCGGTCTTGGACAGGAGCGCGCTCAGCCCACCCGACAGGCCCCAGCCGATGCGCTGCTCGATGCTGAGCGAGGCGCCATAGGCGCGCATCTGGCCCAAGTTGTCGAGCACCTGGAAGCCCTGTCGCGGGACTTGAGCAAACGCCCGACCGCCGGCGACCGCGCGATTGTACTCGTCGACCGTGGGCACACGATTGCTGATCATGTCCTGAAAGAACGAGACGAAGCCGTTGAGCGTCACGTGCCCGCTCGACCAGCGCTGTGACACCTCGAGCTCGATCGAGCGCAGCACCTCGGGCTTGAGGTTGGTGGGCTTGAGACGCGCGTCGGAGTCGGACGCCTCGACCTCGTACGGTGTCGCGGCGCGGAAAGCCTCCGCATACATGAGCTTGATGGTGTTGCCTTTGAATGCGGTGACCACCACGGCCGCGCGCGGCGAGGCGTGCACCCCGAACAGCTGATCGAGATCGACGCGCAGGCCGGCGTTGAGGCCGAGCCAGCGAAGCGGATGATAGACCTGCTGCACGTAGGCGCCGCCGAGCGCGGAAATGTTGCTGAAGCCGATCGGCCTTATCTGCTGCGAGCGAAGCCCCGTAGAGGGATCGAAGGCGTTGTCCACCACGGACTGTGACCGGCGCCCACGAACATCGATGCCGACGGTGGTGACCAGGCGGCCGTCGAGCAGCCAATCGACGATGCCCTGCTCTTCGATTCCCAACCACTGCGACAGCCGATTCTCGACATACCTCAAGCCGTCCGGGAACTCCGGACTCTGTAGCGAGCCGGAAAGGACCAGCGCCTGCGTCACGCGCTCTTCGGTGGCGTCGACATACAAGCGCGACGCGAGCGTCAAGCGGTTGGTCAAAGCGGTAGTGTTCCGCAGATCGAGCCCGAAGTGCCGGTTGTTGCTGCTGTTGCCGGGCGCGCCCAGGGCCCCGTTGAGCGGCGACGAGCGGTCCCTCGAGTTGAGGTGCAGCCCAAGCTTCCAATCACCGACCCGGACGGTCGTCATCAGCGCCGGGGCGTTGATCGAGTTGGACACCGTGCCGCGGGTGGTACCACTTCCAGTCGGGCCGAGGCCGAGATCGAACGAGCCGTACTGCGGGCCGATTCGGTAGCTGCCGCTCCGTCCCACGATCCACTCCGCCTGCGCGGTGATCTCGCTCTTTTGGTTGAACAGCTTGAACTCGTGGGCGACGCTGAGCGACAGGCGGTACGTCGCGCCCAGGCTGTCGCCGTTGCCGACTGGAGTGAGGTTGCGGTCGTCACCCTGTGGCGGTTGCAACGATACCGCCGCGGTCGCTGCGATCTTGGGCATGTCGTGGGCACGCTTGGTGACCACGTTGACCACGCCCAAAAATGCGCTGGAGCCGTACATGACCGAGCCCGGGCCGAGCACGACCTCGATGTGATCGATCATCTCCATGGGCACGCCGAAGCCGGGGCCGAGCCACGAGCGCCCGTTGAGCTGCGAGTTGGTGGTATGGCCGTCGAGGAGCACGAGGATTCGGCTGCCGCCGTCGGCGAACATGACGCCGCGCGAGCCGACCTCCTGGGTGACGCCGCTATGCAACAGCGTCTCGCCGGTGGTGGCGACGTACATGCCGACGCCTAAGTAGTTGAGCGCTTCGGCGACGGTGTGCATGCCGAAGGCGCGCAGCTCATCCGAGGTGATGGTGATGATCTGTGCCGGCGCGGAGCTGGCCCGCTCGGCCGACTTCGAGGCCGTGCTCACCACCTGCTCATCGAGCAACCCCTCGAGGTCACCAATGTCTTGGGCATGCGCCGTGGATCCACCGAGCACGACGGCGAACACCAGGGAAGTGCTGATCAGTCTCATTTGACAATTCTCGCCAGACGGAAAAGGTCTGAGTTGAAGTCCAAGCTCTGCTTTTTGGCTTGGGTGACGTTGATCGTGATCTTGGGATGGGCTGCGACCAGCTCGAAGCCGAGCACCGCGCCGTGCTCCACCTGATCGCCATCGGTGGAGATGGTGATGACCGGGACGCCCTCCAGGCTGGCGGCGATGTCGCCCATCTCGCTCTCGAACCCGGGCGTCAGGTAGAGCAGGCAGGCGCCCGCTTGGACAACCGCCCTCTTCAAAGCGGTCGCCGAGCTGTAATGCTCGGTCGTCACCGCGATTGGCTTGCCGACGATGTCGTGGACTCGCTCGAACGCGCTCGCCAGCTGCGCCACGGCGCGCTCGGAGCTGGTGTTGCCGGTGCGTGCGAGTACGATCAACTTCACCTGCGGCCCGGCACGTTCGACAAATCCGCGCTCAAAGCGCACGACCTTGCGCAAGAGCTCGACCTGCAAGTCGATCGGGACCGTCGTTTCGGTCAGACCGACTCTTGGGGCCAACATCATCAAGGCACCGAGCAGCCAAATCGGCCACCAGGGGACGTGCCAGGCTCTCATTGACGATCTCCTCGTGTCCGCCAAAGCGAACGCCGACACCCCCTTATCGACGCGGGAGAGGAGAACGGTATGTAGGCAAGCGCGTTTACCGATTTTTACGGACGAATTACCATGCTGAAGGGCGCCCAGCGGGCGGCAATGACGGCTCTAACGCAATCCCATCTGCTTCATCGAGCGGCGGATGCGCACCAGCTCGCCGCAATAGAGCGCGACGTTGCGCAGGCTGGCGACCTTGGACCGGCCCGAGAGACGCGCCCGGCACGCGATCTCTACCGTGCCGATCGGCCGCTCGCGGGCGAACAGCTTGGCGGCGATCTCGAAGCCGATCGACCCCGCCGAGCGCGTGGTCACGAGCTGAAGATCGTCGAGCGCGGCGCGTCGCAGGAGATAGACACCTTCGAGGCGCAGGGTCAGCCCGGTGGTCGCGACCAGCATCAGCCGCAGCGTGCGCGACATGACCGCGCGAAACAGCCCGTCGGGCCGGTGGCTGTAGGTCGACAGGACCAGATCCTCGCCCCGCCGCGCGTCGAACAGCTTGCCGAGCTCGGCGGCGGCGATCTGGCCGTCGGCTGGCAGCCACGTCACGAGCTCGGTGTCGGCGGCAAAAAAACCGGTGCGCAGCGCGGCCGTCAGCCCGCGGTTGCGCGGATGGCGCAGCACGCGAATCGCCAGATGCTGCGATGCAGCAATATGACCAGTGTCGATGGAGTCGATGGAGTCGATGGACCCATCGGTCGAACCGTCGTCGACGATCACCGCCACGATGCGCTCCGGACGCGTCGCCGCAAACGCGCGCAGCTCGTCGAGTACTCGGGGAAGATTTTCGCGTTCGTTGAAAACCGGAATGACGACCGAAACGGCGGCGCTCACCGCGGGCGGATCTGCGTCTTTTGATTGGGCAGGTTGACCGCCAGCATGCCTATCAGGTCGGCCGCGCGCGACAGATTGAGGTACAGCCCCTTGACCGTTTCGTCCGAGATTCCGCTCTCCCAGATCGAGCGCCGCATGGTCTTCATGAGGCGGAAATAGTCGTCGACCTCTTTACGCTGCGCGATCTCGGGGAAATACATGAACAGCTCGTCGTGCAGATAGGCGAGCGCCTCGACGACCGGCCAGAACGTGTCGGCCATGTTGCCGCGATCGAGCAGCTGCGCGCGATGCAGCGCCTCGGCCTGGATCAGCGCCGCCGACGCATCGATGGCCGCGAACACCTTGCCGCGCGCCATCAGGCGGAGCGGACCGCGCAGCGTCATGAACATCTTGTCAGTCGCCAAACGCATTAGCGTATTCAGGCGCGACCCGGCGGTGCCGGCGCGGCGGACTTGCGTCATGTCGATCTCGTTGGCGCGCGGCGCTAGCGGATTGCGCGCGTCGATGATCGACTTGGAGCTCCGATCGAGTAGGACGCGGGCCAGCTCGACCTCGTCGGCCAGCCGGGGCTCGCGCGCAACGACGTCGATCTCATAGCTCTCGAGCATGCGGCGATGGCCGCGGATCGCCAGGTTGTGTTTGTAGGCGACGAAGTCGGTGGCCTGCTCGGTGTAACGCAAGACCAGGACGAACGTCGTGTCCGCCTTGGGATCGGGCGCCGGGAAATTTTTGACCTGCAGCTCCCAAAGGATGATCTCTCGGCCACTGCCGTCGACCGCCGCGCCCGGCTGAATCTCGATCGACAAGTCGCCGCGCGCCACCACTCGTAGGTCGCTGGAGTAGCCGCGCACCACGCCCGGCGAGTGCAGGGTGTGGTTATGCAGGCGGCGTTTGTCGCAACGATACTCCTCCTCTTCGGCCCAGTCGGCCTCGGACGTGATGAGCCCTTTGAAGAAGTTGAGTCGCTTCCAGGCCGTACGCTCCGGCTCCACCGCCATGGGTCCCCCCCTCGTTTTGTAACATCCTCGTGCTGAATTCGGTAGAGGCTACCCTCATTCGTTCCGTGGACTCTATTGGCACTGCGAGGCGGTTGGCAGCGTGCACACGCCGGCGGAGCCCGCGCCGTTCGCCAGGCAGCGAGCCGGCGTCAGACAGGGCGGGCCGAGCAGCGAATCGCAGGCGCTGCCGTCGAGAGCCGCGGCTTTGCACGTGCCAGTCGTGCCGCTCGGGGCCGGGCCCGCGGCCGAGTAGCAAACGCCAGCCCGCCCGCAGTTGGCGAACGTGCCGTCGGGTCGGGCACCACAGGGTGCGCCATCGGCGACCACCGGATTGAGCTGGCAGGTGCGCGCGCTGGTGATGCCGTCGCACGACCAGCCGCGCTGCGAATCGCACCCCGGGCCGCCACATGTCCAGGCCCCCGACCGTCTGGCACGTGAAGGCCGCCGGATCACACGTCTGGCCGCGCGCGCAGTTGGTCTTCAGGCAGGGCGTGCCGACCACCGGCGGCGTGACGCAGGTGCCGCAGGCGGTCGTCTTGTTGCCGCCGCAATAGCTCGACGCACATTGAGCATCGAACACACAAGGGGCGCCGATGCTGCGTCGGCCAGGATAAATACAGGCAAGAGGCGGCTCATTCGCAAAAAAAGTCAAAACAGGAATTATGCTGAAATGCAAACACACAGGCCTCGACTCGCGTCGCATCGGCGCCGCTATCCTGAGCTTGTGCCGTCATCACGCACGACGCGGCCAGGCGCGCGACACAGGTGTCGAGCGTGCCGTAGATACGGGTGACGTCGGTGTCGTTCGAGCACTGACTGAGCAAATTGCAGTGCGCGCGGGCCAGATCGTTGCACGCCAAATCGAGCGGCGGCGCGAAGCCACAACCGAGCATCCATAGAGTTGCCACACGCCTTGCGAGACGACGCCGGCGGCACCATCACGGCGAGCGGCGCGGGCAAGGACGTCTGCCGGCGCACGCGACCTTCGAGCTCGCCCACGCGGCTGCGCACGTCAAGCGCCTCGGGCACATCGCCGACGACCGCCAGGTAGCGGTGGTAATAGTGCAGCGCGTGGAGCCAATCGCCGAGCCGGTCGTAGCAGCGGCCGATAGGAGTCCCGTCGCGAGGATCGCGCTCAGCCGCGTCGCTGTCACGCGGCCGACGATACCACCACGAGTGTGCTGTCCGGTTAATTGCAATGCCGTTCGGATAGCGGGCGTTCTCGTCGGAGGGGCGGTCACGGGGTCTTGGGTCGCGTGCGAGTGTAGCT
>JBBQIO010000118.1:0-8495 GCA_038325015.1 Polyangia bacterium | reverse complement strand
ATCTTGGCTGCGACGGGCACGCTGGCGGCACTCGGCAACCTGGGCGCCACGGCGGCAGATGTGGTGGTCAAGCGCAGCGCCGACAGCGCCGCCTTCGTGGCCTACGATCAGGTGAGCGCGATTGCTGGCGTTGTCGCACGTCTTGATCTCCGCGACGCTGAGCTCGATACGTTCTTGCAGGGCAAGCTTGGCTGGTTGCCGCTGTCGGGCCTCCAAGGCTTTGTGCAAGGCTCGCTCGCAGGCTTGGTGGCCATGGTCCAGTACTGCGCCCTCCGTGCTCAGCTGGTCGAGGTGCGTCACGATCTGGTCGACGTGCTGTTGACTGCAGCCGCGGTCAGTCCTGCACCGACGCTGGCCGGCCTTGCGGATCTGATGGCGCCCATGCTTGGTGTCGACTCCGGCACGATGCAGTCGGCCTTGACTGCGGTGGGTGCGACTCCCGCTATCTTGATTGACCCATTGGTCTGGCTGCGCGCTGTCGAAGTGATCAAGCTTTCGACGCGTCTATCGGCATCGCCACAGCGGATCACGACCTGGGCCGCTGACCGGGTGTTGTTACACGACGCCTTGGAGCTACGAAAGGCGCTGCGCGCCAGCGTTCCCGAGGGAGACTGGGCCAAGCTGGCGACTCCCGTCGAAGACACGCTGCGTGAGCGGCGCCGGGATGCGTTGGTCGCGTACCTCGGCGGGCTCAATCATCCTGACGAAGGCGACGCGTCGCAGGCGCTCTATCGGCAGCTCTTTCTAGACGTCGAAGTGAGCGCTTGCGGCGAGACCTCGCGCATTCGCCAAGCGATTGCGTCGACGCAGGTGTTCATCCAGCGCTCGCTGATGGGACTTGAGCCGCAAGTGGCACTCACGCAATCGGTGGCTCAGTGGTGGACCGACTGGATGGATCGCTATCGCGTGTGGGAGGCCAATCGCAAGGTCTTCCTCTATCCGGAGACGTATATCGACGCTCGTCTGCGCGACGACAAGTCACAGTTGTTCGTCGAGCTTGAGGGCCGCTTGCGCAAGGGCGATGTCACCGTTGCCGCGACCGAGTCGGCGCTACAGAGATATCTCGAAGAGCTCGATCTGCTCGGGCGGCTGCAAATCGTCGCACAGACGCTCGATCTCGACGATCTGGCAGGCGGCAGCTTCGGCGTATTGCATGTCTTTGGGCGTACAAACGACAAACCCGGCCGATATTTCTACCGGCGTCGAGAAGGAAAGACGGGATGGACGCCATGGGAGAAGCTCGAGCTCGATATCCAGAGTGAGCTCTTGTGCCCAGTTGTCTTTGGAAAGCGCCTCTATCTGTTTTGGGGCGTTCTCAGTGAGCGGCCCGGGACCGACCATGTGACCTCGCTCAGCGATTCGACCAACGGCCAGAGCCCTACCACCAAGCTGGTCGTGCAGCTTGGCTGGAGCGAGCTCCGCAGCGACGGTTGGACGACCAAGCGACTGTCCGATTCTGCGGATGCGATCGAGCTCGATATCCTCCCTGGAAACGATCCGCACTATCTGTTGCGCCCGCTCGTGGTGAAACGGTCCACTGTGGCTGGCCAAGTCGATCAGCTGGCGATCGAGTTCTCGACCGGGACTGGCGAGGGGGCGTCATATGGGCAGGTCAATGCCAACTTCTTCACGTTTGACGGATGCCACGATGCGCCCGTCAAACACAATTTGCAGGGAGGGACCAGCACCAACTTTGCGTATGCCGATTGGGTTCAAGCGACCGACGATCTGCACAACGATCTGGTGAACAATCGTTATCTGACATCGGTGCTGCCAAACCTGACCGTGGTGAACTTCCCAACGGGGAAGACGACGAAACATCCGCCCGAGGAAGTCTTTGCGCCGGCCGGCAACCAGCATCCGGCTTGGAGCTTTGTGCCCGATTGGGCCGGTGGCGAATTCGGAGCGCAGCGGCCGTTTTTTGCCGGCGACCGTGATCGCAGATATCTGGTCGAGCCGATAGTTCGGGTGCCGGATATGACGTCGAAGGCCGCCGACCCGAGCACGGCTGGCCAGACGTTTCAGACCTATGTCACAGCGGCCAAGGCCCAGACCACCGCTCTCACTGCAGAGTCCGGATCGTCATCTGGGCGGTCGTACTACAGCCCGATTGGTGAAGCCGATCCAGTCGGCACTGCCACACCAGCCGCGACCAACGGCTCGGCACGACGTCAAGCGTCGACGCCGACGTCCTATGGCGCAACCCTCAATCGCTCGGCCGACTATCAGATGTCGGCGATGTATCACCCGCTGGTGTGCAAGCTCCTCGAGACCCTTCGGTTTCGTGGCATCGACGCCGTCTTTGAGCGTGTGATCCAGGAAAGCCATCCGGATGATCAAGCCAGCCCCGATAGCGCGTTTGCCGCGTATGGTCCGAGCGCCGCAATTGCCACGCCCTATCCTCGCGAGATCTTCACGTTTGATCGCTCGGAGGCATTCGGATCTTATAACTATGAGGTCTTTTTCCATATTCCGTTCTTGCTCGCCCAGGAGCTTAAAGAAGCGGGCCGCTTCCAGGATGCACGTCGCTGGCTACACGCCATCTTTCGGCCTGAGGCCGCGGCGATAGCTGGTACTGCACCGACGGATCTATCGCGGTTTTGGAACTTCCTGCCGTTCTATCAAGAGGCGCTGAGCCCGAGTACGCTGGCACTGCCTATTCAGCGACTGGTCGCACTTCTTGATGATACCGATCCCGCCAACACCGCAGTTCGGCAGCAATTGTCGGAGGAGATCTCGGCTTACCACGAAGACCCGTTCAACCCACATCATCTGGCTCGCATGCGCCCTGTCGCCTACCAAAAGGCTACAGTGAAGCTCTATGTCGAGACCCTCATCGAAGAGGGCGACGTGTACTATGGACGAGATACTGCGGAATCCATCGACATGGCCTTCATGCGCTATGCGCTGGCTAAGGAAATTCTCGGTCCACCTCCGACACGTGTCTGTGGCAACGAAGCGCCGGCACTTACGTTTGCTGACTTGCGCGGTCGGCTCGACGAGCTGGGCAATGCCATCGAGCTGGCACTGCCACCCTCCGCCGCGCCGCTCAAGCCGGGTACCGGTTCGTCGCCGCCAGGCCCCTTGCCTGGCACGCTGTACTTTCAGGTACCGCCCAATGAAGACTTGTTTGTGCTTTGGGACACGGTGGCCGATCGGTTGAACAAGATCCGCAATTGCATGGATATCTCAGGACGCGTGCGGGAGCTGTCCCTCTTCGAGCCGCCGATCAACCCGATGCTGCTGGTGCGTAACAAGGCACTCGGAATCGACCTCGGCACCGTGCTGTCGTCTGCTCCTCCGGTCGAGGCGTATCACCGCTTCAGCTATCTCGTGGGTAAAGCGCTCGAGCTTGCCGGTGAGGCGCGCGGCCTCGGCGCAGCGGTCTTGTCGGCCTACGAACGACGCGATGCGGAAGAGATGACGCAGCTGCATTCGACGCAAGAGATCGAGCTTGGCGACTCGGTGCGCGAAGTGCGCGCGCAGCAGGTCAAAGAGGCCTACGGACAGATCGCCAGCCAGACCGAATATCGGCAGGTGATATCGAAACGGGCTGACTACTATGGCGGGTTGATCGCAACGGGCATCCTTGCGACCGAGGCCTATCACGATAAACAAGCGTTACAGGCCAAGGACTACCAGACAGCCGCGGGGTATCTGGATTCGACTGCCGCCTTGCTGCATGCCTTGCCGGATTTCGTCTTTGGTCTGAGCGGCATGGCGGCCTCGCCGGTACTGGAGACCAAGTGGGGTCTACCCAATATCGCGTCAGCTCTTGGCGCGGTGAGCCGCCAGCTGCAGAATCAGGCGCAGGCAGCGTCTTACGATGCGTCTTCGGCGCTGATTGCTGCTGGCTATACTCGTCGTTCACAAGAATGGAAGCAGCAGCTAGATCTTGCCAAGCTGGAGCTCGTCAAGGCCGACAAAGATCTACTGGTCGCGGAGATTCGAGCGGATATCGCGTCGCGCGAGCTCGACAACTACGACATGCAGCGCGAGCACTCCCGGGCCGTCTTGGCGCTGCATCGAAAGAAATTCACCAACTTTGAGCTCTTTGACTGGATGAAGGAGTCATTGCGGTCGATGCACAAGGCCGCCTATCAGATGGCGCTCGATCTGGCGCGACGAGCGGAAGTGGCTTACCACCGCGAGCGTCCGCGCGACACGACGCAATATGTGACTGCGGCTGGGTTCGACAGCGTGACGCTGGGGATGACTGTCGCTGAGCGGTTGATTCAGGACTTGCGCAAGATGGATGCCGCGTTCTTGACCAGTGCCGAGCGGGAGCTCGAGCTCACCAAGCACATTCCCTTGACCGAGCTCGATCCGGTGGCGTTCCTGGCGCTACGGGAAAAGGGCACAGCGGCGGTGTCTGTGCCGGAGACTTGGTTCGATCGCGACTATCCGAATCACTATTTGAGGCGGATGCGGGCAGTGTCGTTGAGCCTGCCGGCGGTGCGGGGCTCGTTCGACGGTCTCCATGCAGAGCTCAAGCTCGTAAAGCATGGCATTCGATTGCACGACGACAACGCGGCCCTGACCATGGCGACAGCGACGACCGAGCGGATCGCGACTTCGACCGGGCTCGACGACGCTGGGCTCCACGAGGTCAACCTGCGCGACGAGCGGTTCTTACCGTTTGAGGGGCGTGGCGTGGTGTCGAGCTGGCAGATGGATGTGCCGCTCACGGACAACACTTGGAAGCGCGAGAACTTGGCCGACATCGTGTTCCATCTGCGCTACACCGCGCTGGCAGGAAGCAGCCGGACGACAGCGGCGCGGACGGCGGCAGCGGGTGAGACGCGTAAGCGCCTCTTGTCGGCGGCGCGCATGTTCTCCGATGCCTGGAACATGTTCCTCGGCGCTGTCGATGACACGCCACCGCGGCGGCTGGAGCTCGACCTCTCTGGCGCCTGGCCGGACGTGCCGCCTGGTAAGACCATCACGGTCACGGCCGCCAAGCTCTACCTCAAGCTCAAAGCCGGCGTCTCGGTGGCGGGCCTGTCGGTGACCTGGTTGGGTAGCACTGGCATCACTTTTGTCGCCGATACCGCGACGCTGTTGTGGACGCTGGACGATCCCTCAACGGCTGCCACTCCGCCCACACTGCCAAGCGACCCGGACGCGATCTGGGTCCTGGAAGTCGCTGACCCGACGCTGACTCCGCAGCTTCTCATCCCGACGACCCGGCGCTTCGACCGCGACCTCGTCGAGGACATCGAGGTGGTGGTCGAGTACACGCTGTCGTGAGTACGCGAGACGACATCATTCCGGCAGCCTCTGGAGCCTCCAAGAAGCCAGAGGAAAAGGCCGCACCGACGCGGGTGAAGGGCGATATGCCCGAGCCCAAGCCGGCGCGGCCTACTGCCTCGCTGCCGTCGCCGTCCTTGCCCAAGGGCGGCGGCGCGCTGGCACCGATTGGCGAAAAGTTCGTGGCTCATCCGCAGACGGGGACGGCGAGCCTGTCGATCCCGATTGCGACCTCGCCGGGCCGAAGTGGCTTTGGGCCGTCGCTGGCGCTCGACTACGACTCGGGCGCCGGCAATGGCGCCTACGGCATCGGCTGGTCGGTGGGGATGCCGTCAATTAGCCGGCGCACCGACAAGGGCTTGCCGCGCTATGCCGACGAGGAAGAGTCGGATGTGTTTGTACTGTCAGGTGCGGAGGACTTGGTACCGATCGAGCATTTGGTCGAAGGCGCGGAGCGCGTAGTGCGATACCGGCCTCGGGTCGACACGCTCTTTGCCCGCATCGAGCGGCGCATTCGTACAGACGGCTTTTCGTACTGGGTCAGCTACACGCGCGACAACCAGCGCAGCGTGTACGGTCTCCGCGCGGGCGCGCGCCTCGTCGATCCGGAACATCCGTCGCGCGTTTTTCGCTGGCTCCTCGACTGGAGCGACGACGACCGCGGCAACGTCATCAGCTACGAGTACAAGCCTGAGGACGACACGGCCCTCACCTCGATGGATTTTCTGTACGAAGCCGATCACCGCTGCACCAACGTCTATCCGAAGGCCATTGGCTACGCGAACCAGACGATGCGCAGCGACCGGGCTGTGCCGCCCGCTGGCCTCTATGGTGGCGACTTTGGCGTGGTGGTCCTCTTCGACTACGGGGAGCACCACCCGACCCAGCCGGACTTCGCCGAGGTTCAGCTCTGGCCTTTTCGGCGCGATGCCTTTTCGAGTTACCGCAGCGGCTTTGACATCCGGATGCGACGTCGCTGCCAGCGCATCCTGACGCTGCATCACTTTGCTGGCTCACCTGAGGTCGTCTGGTGCACGCAGCTTGGCTACGATGCCGACGACAACCGCGTGTCCTACCTCACCACCGTCGAGCGGCAAGGCTGGAAGCGCCGCGGCGATGGCAGCTATGATACCAAGGCGTTTCCCGCCACCGAGCTCGACTATTCGCGCGCCGACCAGCCCGATACGACCGTGCAGCATCCGATCGACGGCGCGGTCGCAGTCGACGAAGGTTTGGGATCGGCCTGGCAGTTCGTCGACTACCACGGCGATGGCGCGCCGGGTCTCCTCACCGAGCAAGGCGGCGACTGGTGGTACCAGCGGCCACTCTACGGCGAGCGACTCGCGCCGCCGAACCGCATTGTCCGCAAGCCCGACGCCCGCCTGGCCGATGGCCTCCAGCTCCAAGACTGGAACGGAGATGGCTTCGTCGACGCGGTCCAGCTCGGCGGAGCGACGCCCGGGGTGTGGGAACGCACTGCGACGGGCGAGTGGCTGCCGAAGCGGAATTTCAAGAGTCTGCCCAACATCGACTTTTCTGACCCGAGCCTGCGCTTTGCCGATCTCGACGGCGACGGCTTTCCCGACGTCGTCGTCAGCGACAAGGAAGTCGTCCGCTGGCGTCCCGCTGTTGCGCGAAGTGGCCTCCGCGACGGTTTTGGAGACGAGCGCACCGCGCCGCTCTCCTCCGACAAGGAGCTGCCCTTTTTCCGCACCCGTCACGAGGCGGTCCTCCTCGCCGACATGACCGGCGACGGCCTGCCCGACGTGGTCCACATCCGCAACAGCAACGTCGCCTACTGGCCGAATCTCGGCTACGGCCGCTTCGGCCGCCGCGTGCAGATGCAGGGCTCCCCCTGGCTCGACGTACCCAATCGCTTCATGTCGAGCAACGTCCAACTCGCCGACCTCGATGGTACCGGCACCGCCGACCTCGTCTACCGCCATGCCGACGGCGTGCACATTTATCCCAACCTCGGCGGCAACCGTTTTGGCCCAAAGATCCGCCTCGGCTTTCTCGGCCCGTGCGAGATCCAGGTACACGACCTCTTCGGCCGCGGAACACCGGCTGTAGTCTGGTCGTCGACCGAGCTCCGCGATCGCGGCCGCGCCCTCCGCGTGGCCCAGCTCTTTGACGTCAAGCCACATCTTCTGACGTCGATCGATAACCGCTCCGGCACCGTCACCAACATCACCTACGCCACGTCGACCGACTTCGCCTTTATCGACCGCACCGTTGGAAAGCCGTGGGCAACCAAGCTCCCGTTTCCGGTGCATGTCGTCAAGCGCGTCGTGCACGAAGATCTCGTCGCCCAGACCAAGCTGACCACGGTCTACCGCTACCACCACGGCTTTTACGACGGACAGGAGCGCGAGTTCCGCGGCTTTGCCTTCGTCGAGCAGGAAGACACCGAAGACATCGGCCAGTTCGCTGGCCAAGGCGGCTATCCAGGCGGCCTCGACGAAGCGCTGCACATCCCGCCGACGCTGACCAAGACCTGGTACACCACCGGCGTCTTCCACCAAGCAGAGCGCGTCGCCGCCGAGGTCACGAAAGACTACTACGTCGGCCTACCGCGCCTGCCAGACTCGTCGCTGCCGCAGAACCTCACGCCCGAAGAACAGCGCGAAGCCTGTAGGGCACTGCGGGGCCGGACGCTACGTCAAGAGCTCTACGCCCTCGACGGCAATCTATTGCCGTACTCGGTCGTAGAATCGAACTTCACCGTTCGCCTCGAGCAGCCGAAAGGCACGCTGCCGCACGCTGTCTTCTCCGTCCACTCACGCGAGACACTGACGCACCACACCGAGCGGCAAGCAGGCGACCCGCGCACGCAGCATGCCGTCGTACTGCAGACGTCGACCTACGGCGATGTCACCGACGAGGTCGTGCTCGCATACGCGCGCGGTGTACCCGTCATTCCGGCGCAAGCACGTACGCTCGTCGGATACACGCGTCGCACCTTCGCCAACCGCGACACAGATCCGCTCGCCTGGCGCGTCGGGGTACCGCTCTCAGAAGATCACTTCGAGCTGACCGGCATCGATGGGCCGACCGTGCGATCTTTCACCGAGCTGACTCAGCTCCTTGGTCTCGATGGCGCGCATGCCACACCGACGGTGCATGACTACGATCCCCGCCGTCGACCGCTCGACCTTGGGTCCCCGGAGCTTCTTGGCCTTGTGCCGGTCGGAAGCGCACGGTTTCTCTACTGGTCGAATGACGGCTCGGTCGTCTTGCCGTGG
>JBBQIO010000117.1:0-8534 GCA_038325015.1 Polyangia bacterium | reverse complement strand
GCCTACTACTGGCTCCATCGCGCCATGCACACCAAGAAGCTGATGCGCCTCGTGCATGGCCGCCATCACGAAGTGCACAACCCGACCGCGATGGAGAGCTTCTACTTGACGCCAGCCGAGCTGTTCGCCGGGCTCGGGCTGCTCATTGCTTGCACGTTGCTCGTCGGGCCGGTCAGCATCTACTCGTTCGCCGCGGTGTTCTTCATTCACTCGACATTGAACATCATGGTGCACTCCGGTCTGATGACCAAGCAGCTCCTGCTTTGGCCCATCGACCACCTCACCAACAAGCATTACATCCATCACGCCGGCAGCTACGACAACAACTTCGCGTCGCTGACACCGTTCTGGGACCTCTTGTTCGGAACGTCGGCCAAGCAGGTCAAACAGCCCAGAGCTCGCGCTCGATGAAGCTCTCCGCCAGCGCCCCCGACCAAATTCAGTGTGCCAGCCCCGCGACCCGCGAATCGCTCGGCTCGGTCCGCGTCGACTCGCCAGCCGACGTGGATGCGGCCGTGGCGCGCGCCAAAGTCGCGCAAAAAGAGTGGGGCACGACGTCGTTCGCCGAGCGCCGTCGGGTGCTCAGCGCGCTCTTGGCGTATGTCGTGGACCACAAAGAGGAGATCTGCGCCGAAGTGCAGCGCGGCTCGGGCAAGACCCGCGAGAACGCGCTCATCGGGGAGATCTGGCCGGCCTGCGAAAAGCTGCGCTGGACCCTCGGCAACGGTGAAAAGCATCTCAAGCCGGAAAAGATCTCGTCCGGACTGCTGCTGCACAAAAAGGCGCGCCTCGAGTACCGCCCCCTCGGCGTGGTCGCGGCCATCGTCCCGTGGAACTATCCGTTTCAGAACCTGATCAATCCGATCATTCCGGCGCTGATGACCGGCAACGCGATCGTGCTCAAGCCGTCCGAATGGGTGGCCTGGTCGAGCGCGCGCTTCATCGAGGCGATGCGCCAAGTGGTCGCCCAGGCCGGTCACAATCCGGACCTGATCCAGGCTGTGCAGGGCTTCGGCGAAACCGGCGCAGCACTGGCGCGCTCGGCCGTCGACATGATCCTGTTCATCGGCTCGGTCGGCAACGGACGCCGCGTCGTGCAGGGCAGCGCCGAGCGCGTGACGCCGGTGGTGATGGAGCTGGGCGGCAAAGACGCGTTCATCGTCTGCGACGACGCCGACCTCGAGCAGGCCGTCCACGCCTCGATGACCGGCTGCTTCGTCAACAACGGACAGAACTGCGTCGCCTCCGAGCGCATCTTAGTGCACGACGGCATCTACGACCGCTTCGAAGCGCGTGTCGTCGAGCTCACCTCTGCGCTGCGCATTGGCATCGACGTCGGCGCGATCACCACGCCGCTGCAGCTCGACGTGATCGAAAAGCTGGTCGCCAGCGCCGTCAAGCAGGGCGCCCGCCTCTTGTGCGGCGGCCACCGCAAGAGCCCCGAGCAGGGAAATTTCTTCGAGCCGACGATCTTGGCCGACGTAACGCCGGCGATGGACATCGCGCGCGACGAGGTGTTCGGGCCGGTCATGCTGCTCATGCGCGTCCAGAGCGACGACCACGCGGTGACGCTGGCCAACGGCGTGGCCTACGGCTTGTCCTCGTCGGTGTTTTCGCGCGACAGCGGGCGCGCCCGCAAAATTGCCGACCAGCTCGAAGCCGGCATGACCGCGATCAACGAGTTCGGCGGCGTCACCTACATGGTGCAGGGGCTGACGTTCGGCGGCGTCAAAGCGTCGGGCTACGGCCGCATGAACGGGCGCGAAGGATTGCGCTCGATGTGCAACATCAAGGCGGTGGTGGACGATCGTCTGCCGATCCATCAAGCCAACCGCATCTTCCCTGTGGCGCCCGGCGACTACCGCCGCTTCAGCGGTGTGATCGAGCTTCTGTACGGCAAAGGGCTGGCGCAAAAATGGCGCGGCCTGACCCGGCTCCTTTCGCGCAAGTGAGGCGCAAGTGAACGCCTACGACTACGTCGTCGTCGGTGGCGGATCGGCCGGATGCATCGTCGCCGCCGGCCTGGCGAAGCAGTTTCGCGTGCTGCTGCTCGAAGCGGGGCCCAGGGCCGAAGAGCATCCCGAGACGCTGACGACGCTGGGCTACAAAGACGCGTTCATCAACGACGCGGTCATGGGCGAGCGCTTCACGACGCGGCAAAAGGGCGCCGCCAAACAGCGCGTCTTTGCCGGCACCGGCACCGTCATGGGCGGCTCGGGGTCGGTCAACGGCATGGTCTACACGCGCGGCTCGCGACACGACTACGCCGAGTGGCCCGAAGGCTGGCGCTGGGACGATGTGCAGTCCGATTTCGCCGCGCTCGAAAAAGTCATGCGCCCCCGCCGCCGCCCACCGACGGCGTGGACCGAAGCCTGTATCGCCGCGGCCGTGGCCAATGGCTTTACCCAAAAAGAGGATCTCAACGACGGCGATCTGTCGAACGTCATCGGCTACGAGTGGATGTCGTACGAGGGGGAAAATCGCCGCAATTCCTACGTCTCGTTCATCAAGGACGCGACGCTGCCGAACCTGACCATCTTGACCGGCGCCCAAGTACATCGGCTGCTGTTCGATGCCGAAAAGCGCGCCACCGGCGTCGAGTACGAGCACAACGGTGCGCGCGCCACTGCCGCGGTCACGCGCGAGGTCGTTTTGTGCGCCGGGGCGTTGGAATCGCCCAAGCTCCTGATGTTGTCGGGGGTCGGTCCGGCCGACCATTTGCGGCAGATGCAGATTCCGGTGGTCGCCGATCGGCCGTCGATTGGCGCGGGGCTGCACGACCACCCCAATGTGCCGGTGTTCTTCAAAGCCGACCGCGACATCGATTGTTATTTTCCGCAGCTCTATAGTTTCTTCCGGACCAATCCGGACAGCGCGCTGCCTTTGGGCCAGAGCGATACCTGTTATGTGTTTTGGCCAGCACCGTCGGCAATGCGCCACATGATGCAGCGAATGCTGCCGCCGATGGTGGTGCCGGAAATGTTCTACGGGCCGCGGTCGCGGGCGTTCGTGCGCTCGCTGGTCGGGCTGGCGTTCAAGGTCGGGGCTCTGCAGCGTTTTACCGACCGCATGTTCGGGATCATTTTGATTCTCGGTAAGCCCAAGAGCCGCGGCATGCTGCGCCTTTTATCGACCGACGCGCGCCAGCAGGCGCAGATCGATCCGGCCTACTACGCCGAGCCCGAAGATCTCGACACAATGGTGCGCGGCGTGCGCATCGCGCGGCAGATCGGAAACTCGGCGGGGCTTGCGGATTGGTCTCCGCGCGAGCTCCTGCCCGGACGGGGTACGCGTTCAGACCAGGCGATTGCACGCTACGTGCGCAAGAATACCATCACCACATATCACTTCGCCGGCACCTGCCGCATGGGCACGCGCGACGAAGATGCCGTCGACACGCAGCTCCGGGTGCGCGGCATTCATGGCGTGCGCGTCGCCGATGCCTCGGCGATTCCAACCACGCCAGTGTCGGCGATCAACGCACCGAGCATGCTCATCGGCTACCGCTGCGCCAGGATGATAGGGGTCTCCACATGAAAATTTTCGTCACCGGTGGCAGCGGCCACCTCGGTTCCAACTTGATTCGTCGGCTTTTGGCCGACCGGCACGAGATCGTGGCGCTGGCGCAAAAGGGAACCAACAACTTGGGCCTGACCGAAGGGCTCGCCCCAGGCGCGGTCAAGATTGTCTACGGTGATCTGCGGGAGCCGGCGTCGTTTGCCGAGAGCTTGAACGGCTGCGAGGTGGCCTTTCACACGGCCGCGCTCTTGGTCACCGCGCCCGGTGGTGAGCACGATATCTACGAATGCAACGTCGTGGGCACGCGCAATTTTCTCGCCGCCGCGCGCACAGCCGGAGTGCGACGCGTGGTGGTGACCGGGTCGTTCAGCGCCTGTGGCCACCTGCCGGATCGCGCGAGCAACGAAAACGACCGGTTCTATCCCTTTCAGACCACCATGCCGTACGAGCGTTCGAAGGCCTGGGCCGAGCACGAGGTGCTGCGGGCCGTTGCCGAGGGGCAGGACATCGTCATCGCGACCTCGTGCGCGATCATCGGCGGCCACGACTACATGCCGTCGCGCGTGGGCCGCGTGATCCGCGACTTCGCCAACGGCAAGCTGCGGGCGTACGTGCCGGGCGGCTTCGAGTTCGTCGCCGCGAAGGACATCGCAGAAGGGCACGTGCTGGCCATGCACAAGGGGCGAGCCGGCCAGAAGTACATCCTCTCGACGGAGTTCTGCACGCTCGATCGGTTCGTCGAGATCTGCGAGCGCGTCACGGGCAAGAAGCGCCCTGCCCTCAGGCTTCCCCACGCGATCATGCGGCCGATCTCGCACGTCACTAGCTTCTTGTTGGCGCGCTTTCGCCCGGACGATCCGCAGCGCTTTACACCCGGAGCGCTGCGCATCTTGGCGCAGCATCGCCACGCCGATATCACCAAGGCGAAGACCGAGCTCGGCTATCGCCCGACGTCGATCGAAGCGGCCGTCGCCGACGCCTACGCCTTTTTCGGACAAACCGGGCAAATCGACGGTTACCGAGCGCCGGGCACGGAGGTACGCATACCCGCCTAGCTACGCCTTTTCGCGATCGTCAGACCTGACCACCGGCAGCGCCACAATCGCGCTCGTAACCCGCGCAAACGAAGAGGCCGATATGACTCGCCGCTCGATGGTGTTCCGCTCGACGTCCGTGCTCGCAAGCATTGTCGCACTGACTGGCTGCTCACCGACGGTACCGCCGGTCACGAGCAAGCCCCCGAGCACAATAGAGTGCAAGGGTAGCAACGACAGCACGACGTCGACGCAAACTCTGGTGTGGGGCGCGGACTCGCTGGCTGAGACCGCTGCGACGACCGCACCGAATGCGGCAACCTCCACGGTCATCTCGCTACGCGGTCAAATGTATTTGACGATCGAGATGACCGTCGATGTGAAATCGAATCAGCGCACTGCCGTCACCCATTTCGGCAAGGCTTTTTCCGGCATGCGGGAAATGATTCTCACCACGGTCGATGGCGAATTATTTTCCGGCACGCTCGACGGTAAACCACTCAAGCCATTTGCCAAGCAGGCCTCGCCGGAGGCGTTCGCGGATGGCTCACCGCTGCCAGCCGTCGGCCTCGATGCGGCGAACCAGAGCGAGCTGACCAGCTTTCTCAAAGCCATCCAGGGCGCACCGAACGCGTGCCAGCCCACGAGCGCGCAGGGCGGGTCGGCCAATCGGCCTCTGTATGCCGATGCCACTCCTGGTTATCACTACAACCCCACGGCCCAGGTCGGCTGCCTGGCGTGCATCGGCGGTTGTATTGGCGGAGCGTCGGCGTGCGAGGCCAGCGTCATCGATATCTGTCTGCCGATTGCGGCGAGCGCCGCGACGTACGCGCCGATCGCCTACGGCATCTGTCTGACACTCGGCACCGTTACCTGCTTCGTGGCCAGCCGGGTTTGTCGCTCGGCATGCCTGTCGGGGAGGCCCGGTTTCTGCTGTCCGACCGATTGTCAAAAAGACGGGGTGTGCTGCGACGCGGGCGATTCATGCCTCAATACGGCCGGCGGAATGTGCTGCCATCCGGACCATCCGAACGCCTGCGGAGGCAGAAGCTGCTGCTTGGCGACCGACCAGTGCATTGCCAGTACCGGTGCCTGTTGCGCACAGGGATCGACGCCCTGCGGGGGCCAGTGCTGCCAGGGCAGCTGCAATGTCGCAACCGGAGAATGTTGTCCGAATGGCCAATCGTGCATCAGCTGCGGCGCAAGGGGGCAAAGCTGCTGCACCGGGAACCGCTGCGTCCCCGGGAGCACGTGCTCGGCGGGAACCTGCAGGGCCTGCCCTGCGCCCCCCACGTCGCGGGCCCTCGGAGGCACCCCGACCACCCAATTCGCCGGCAACAACTGCATCGGCGTCGATTTCACACACACGTTCGGTGGGCGCTGCGATGATCAATTCCGGCGCGGGCAGTGCACCGCGACGGTTGTGAGCAGCAACGACAGCCGAGCGTTTTGTCAGGCGAGCTGGGAAAGCACAAGTGACCCAACCAATTGCATTTGCCGCGTCCATTTCCAGGCGCCATCCGATTGCAACGGCGGCATCCAGTGCAGCGTGCACGTCACCGAGACGCAAATCGCTCCCCCGCTGCCGCAGGACTGCCCGCAGCCCTGATCGGGACCTGGCCAGACCCTCGAATTCACCTCATTTGAATCCGTCGTAGCGCGCCAGCCCATCCTCGGGCAGTGGGTAGTAGTCCCCTTTGCTCCCGACGTAGATGTGCGCCTTGGATTCGAGCCCGGTCGGCGCGTCCAGTGTGCCCGCGCAGATCGACATGTGCGTCGCGCCCTCCTCATCCCACAGCAGGCTCGACCCGCACTCGCAGCAGAAGCCGCGCCGCACCGTCTGATTCACGGCGTACCACTTGAGACCGCGCGCTTCGACCACGCGAAAGCCAGCCCGCTCGATCGCGGTGTACGCGCCGACATGGCCGTGCCAGCGGCGGCACTTCGAGCAGTGACAATAGGTCACCTTGGTTGGCTCGCCGGTGACCTCATAGCGCACCGCTCCGCACACGCACGCGCCGGTTCTCATCGTTGGCAATGCCATTGATTGATTCCCTCATCTCAAGCGGTTGGTTTCATCTCGGTCTCGTGCGGCGAATGAGCGTGCACATCGAGGCTTCGGCATCCGGGACGTTGAGGATGAGCGAACGGTAAATCACGCCGTCGAGTCATGTCAAGCCGGCTCGGCGCCGCTCAGCGTGCCCATCCGCTCGCCATCTGAGCGCGACAGTGATATCGCAAGAAGCATGTCCTTGCTCCCGAATGCTCCTTCGCGCGAATCCATCCGTGCGCTCGTTGCGCGCTCACCCGACCGCGTCGCTGCTCATGATCGCGACGGCTGGCTGGCCCTGTTCAGCGACGAAGCGTTCATCGAAGATCCGGTCGGCTCGGCGCCGGCGCCCAAGGCCGGCGGCGTGCTGGGAAAGTTTTACGACACGTTCATCGCGCCCCATGACATTCGCTTCGACGTCCGCGACGATTATTTTTTGGGCAACGACGTATTTCGCGACGTCAATATCCACACCCGGGTTCAAGCCGGCGTCGAAGTCGACGTTGCTGCCTATCTCCTTTACCAGCTCGACGAGACCCCGGGCGCGCTCCACGTACGGCGAATGGCCGCGCACTGGACGCTCGCGAAAATGACCGGGGTCGCGATGGCCATGGGCCCGCGCGCGTGGTGGGCGATGACGCGACTCTTTTTGCGAATGGTGGGCGTCATGGGCTTGCCCTGGGTGGGCAGCTATCTGGCATCGCTGTGGCGCGGGATCGGTCGCGGCGGAATCAAGACCCTGTCCGAGCTGACGCGTGCCATCGCCGACCGTGACGAGGCGGCGGTCAGCGCGCTCTTCGTTTTGGGCGGAGATCCGCTGGCCACCGAGATCGAGCTCGGCTCGCGCACCGTGGCGCCGAGCCAGCTCTTTGATGCCCTGCCATCCGGCACCCTCTTGGAGATCGATTCGCCCGTCGCCGCCGGCTGGACGACGACATTTCGCTATCGGCTCGTCGGTCCGATGCCGATGGCGGGAATCGGCATTTTGCAGTTCGATCCGCAGAGCCGCAAAATCGCGCGAGCGCGCCTGTTCAGCAAATGAACGGCAGCAGCGCTTTTCGCTCCGGCGGATAGTCCGGGAAGCGCGCGCGATACCAGCGATGCGTGGCGAAGGCCCGGGGCACCAGATTTCCGGCGCTCACCAAGAAAATGAACAGGCCGGCCAGCGACCAGGTGCAGAGCGCAAAGCCGGCCCACGCGACGAGCTCAGCCAAATAGCTCGGGCACGACACCCAGCGAAACAAGCCACCACGCGGAATGCGATAGACCTTGGCGCCAGCGGCAAGCTCGTCGGGGCGGCGCAGGTTGCGAATGATCGCGTCGGACTGCAGCGTGAAAACGAACCCAGTGTAATAGATCACGAAGCCGATGATGAATCGTGGATCGGTCAGCCACGCCACGGTGTAGTGCGTGCCGAGCCGCGTGAAATAGCTCGCGTGAAAATAGCCGTGCAGTGAAGTCACGGCCCAGCCGGAGACGATGACCATCGCGCTGAAGCTGCCCCGCTCGCCCGGCGCGCGGCGAATCGACAGCGGGAAATAAAATCCGCGGTTCGCGTAGTGGATGCACCACATGACCAAAAAAAGGAGCGGCACGACTTCGGCGCGCCGTGGTCCCTGAACATAGAAAACCAAAAAGCTCAGCGTGGCCGGCAGCTCCATAAGCAGCCAGCCGATCCGTGGGCCGAGGCTGACGCCGAAGCGACTCGACGCGAAGCGCCCATACGGCGACGGCACGAACCACGAGATGGCGAACACGAACAGTGCAAAAGCCAACCCGCCGGCTATCAGCGTGTCGTACGTCCGATCTCCCGTGTAAGACAAAAGGCGCATCGAAATCCGCCGCCACTCTACCCGGATGGCCGATGAAATTCGTGCGATTTGATCGATCTATTTGTTCGAACAATTTGATCGATCTATTTAATCGATCTG
>JBBQIO010000116.1:0-8617 GCA_038325015.1 Polyangia bacterium | reverse complement strand
CGGCTGACTTGCGTCCTCGCTCGATCATCTCATTTCGCGGCGGCCCCTAAACAGACTCGCGAAAAGCGCGATCCAAATTGAGCGGACCGCTCGGGATTGTTGGGGCCGAGCAAACGTCTGGCCCGTACAGCCTATCGGTGCAAGATCACCGTCAGGTCGTTGCCGTCGGTGACTACAAAGTCGTTGGCGCCATCACCGTTGACGTCGCCGATGGCTACGCCGCTCACCGTATTGGTGACCGCCACCTGCTTGACGGTGCCGAAGCCGGTCCCGCCGCTGTTCAAATAAACGTTTAGCCCGGGCGTGTTGGTGAACACCAGGTCAGCCAAGCCGTCGCCGTCGAGATCACCGCTGACAACAATCTGTCCGCCTGCTCCGGTGACCGCCGTCGACGGCGTGAACTTGCCGCCGCCGGCATTGAGGAAAACCTGGACGCCGCTGGCGTCCTCCAACACGACGTCAGCCTTGCCGTCGCCGTTGGCGTCGATCCCGGCAATCAACGCCGTGTGGTCCCACCCCGGGATCGTGTGCTCGGTGAACGTCCCATCGCCGTTGCCATGGTAAAGCGCCATCGCCTCGACCGTCGAGCTGCGCGTGACAAAGTCGAGCTTGCCGTCGTCGTCGAAGTCGCCGACCGCGAAGGTGAACGTCTCCATTCCGACCTCGGTGTATTTCGGCGCTTAGAACGTACCGTCGCCTTTGCCCAAGAGCAGCGAAACCTTTGCCATGGCTACCGACGTGCCGAAGTCGGCCACGGCGATGTCGACCTTGCCGTCCTTGTTAAAGTCGGCGGTGACGATCTGGAGCGGGCCGCCGCTGGGATAGGCGAGGTAGGGGACGGGCGCACCGAATGTGCCGTCGCCGTTGCCCAATAGCACCTCGACGTTGGAGCCGGGTTTTTCGGCCGCCGCGCCCACGCCGCCGCCGGGAATGTCGATGTCTGAGCCCACGAGATCGAGCTTGTGATCGCCGTTGAAGTCGGCGAGCTCGATATCCCCATAGCTGTTGGCCACGTCGAAGGTCTTGGGCGCTCCGAAGGTGCCGTCGCCGTTGCCCAGCGCGACGAGCACGGTGGTACGGACGACGGGCACGCCGGCGTCGCTGGGAGAAACCGCGGCGATTCCCACCACGTCGAGCTTGCCGTCGCCGTTGACATCGCCAAGGCGGATCATGGAGAGCCCGGGCGTGACCGGGAAGTCGGTGGGGAAGTCGAGGACGAAGCCGCGGTGGGCGACGCTGCCGTCGTGGGTTGCGGGGATGCTACCATCGATGGCGGGCTGCATCCCGCCGTCGCTGTGGCCGGTGTCCGGCATAGCCATGTCGGCCTGCGGCGCGAGGGGATCGGCGCTAATGCCACCGCAGCCGATGCTACCCACACCTGCCAAGCCAAGACACCCGATCGCGAAAAGGGCCTTCATGTGTTGCCTCCTACTCACACGAACCCCCGAGCGCGTTCAAGTGCGCAAAAATATTTCGCCGCGCGTCAAAAATTCTGCGCCACGCCCAACCATCCGGTCGGCAGGACCAGCAGCGCGTTGGCGTTCGCTTTGCGAACCCACCCCAACAAGCAGTCGGCTTCGAAGAGGAGCGCCGTCGACGGGCTGAGCCGCACCGACACTCCCGCTTGGGGGACGCCAGCCACCGACGGAGTTTGCAGCGGCGTGCCGTGATCGAGATTTTGCGAGACCAGGCCGACACCGGCTTCGGCGCCGATGAAGCCGCCGATGCGACCACGCAAAAAACCGACGTGATATCCGCCCAGCGCAAATGCCGTAGTCTCCCAAAAGCCGTCGCCGCGCGCAGTGCCGATCCACACACCCGCCGACCATCCGGTGGGTCGCGACGAGCGCACGCCGAGGTGCATGCTGCCGTGAACGGGGACGCCGCTGGCGATCCCTGCGTCGACCCCCAGGCCGGCGACGACCGAGATGCCGAGTCGACGTGGATCGTCGCCTTTGCTCGCCACCCACATGGGCGGCGAGGGCACAAGGTCGCTGGCCGCCAGCGTGCGCGTGTCGCCGGAGCGCAGGCTTATGTGCGCCGCATAGGTCTTGCCGCCGCGCCACGCATAAATCGTGTAGCGCCCGACCGGCAGGGCGAGCCGGGTGGCGGCGCCCGACGGGGCCTCGGCCAAGATCGTGTCGTGCCCGTCGTCGTGCACCAAGATGCGGTCATAGCTGCGCGGGAGATCGAGCGCCGCCGTGGGATGGCTGAACTCGCTCAACACCAGGTCGCCCTGGCCGCTCAGCCGATAGTCGTAGGCGGGGTGCTGCGGCCCGATGGTGGTGTTGGCCGTCGCCGAAACCGTACGGGCAAACGCATATTCGTAGGCCTCGGCCAGCGTCACCCGACCGTCACCCGAAGCGTCGGCAGCTCCGCGCAACCCTGACACTAGATAGTGAGTGAAGAAGGAACCGTGAATTTCCCGCGATTCGAGGGCCAATTCATCGGCCGCGCTCGAC
Organism: Polyangia bacterium; assembly: GCA_038325015.1. Classification (GTDB taxonomy): domain Bacteria; phylum Myxococcota_A; class Polyangia; order Palsa-1104; family Palsa-1104; genus JBBQIO01. Next base: position 6,155 of record JBBQIO010000116.1, on the reverse strand, counting down.
GTGAGCAGCGCCTCGCCCGTCGACGCGATGTCGTCGCTCAGGCGAATGGTGAAGGCGGGGCCCGGGCGTCCTCCCTTGGCCGCGAGCAGCGCGCCGCTCTTGCAGCTGTCGACGATGGCCAGTCGGACATCGGCGCCGACCTGCGAAAGCCAGCGGCGCAGCTCGGCAAAGCCCAGTCGGTCTGAACCGAGCTCCAGGGCCTCGCCGTCGGAGTGGCCAGAAAAAAAGAACACCATCACTACGTGCGCGCTGGGCTCGGCAAGGCGCCACGCGGCGACGCGTTGGGCCGCGACGGTCAGCTCCCGCCGAACGTCACCAAGGCTGCGCCCCGTCAAGAGGTGCAAGTCGGGCGCGGCGATACCACCCAGCTCGCCCAGCGTGCCGGCCATTTTTTGTGCGTCGGCTTCGGCGTAGCGCAGTGCTGGACGGTCGCTGGCGCCTTCGTTGTTGCCGACGATGACGGCCACGCGATAAGTCCCGGCGCGCGCCCCCGAGGCGAACGCCAATACTGCGATGATGGAGACGGCCTTCACTCGGATTTCTCGAAAAGCACACTGACCTGCACGTCGGCTGGGACGGCAAGCTTGTTGGTGGTGCGAATGGTTTGTCTGCTCTCTACGATCGTGGTCAGCGCGCGGGTCGCGTCGGCGGCCGGAATCGGCGCCTTGGAAAACAGCGCAAACAGGCGCTCGGGGCCCGGCGATTCGTCGAGGATAACGCTGCCCGGAAGCTCGACACGCGTTTGCGTCGCAATGTGTCCGCTGGCCGCACCACCAAAGGGATAATACACGCTGGGGTGCCCGGCCCCGTCAAGGGAGCACACCAAGAGATAGGGCAGATCGCTCGACACGGCGACGAAGCGCAACTCATCGCCGGCGTGCAGCGTGGCGTGATTGCCGAGCGGCGCGACCTTGCCGGCGTGGCGCACGAAGGTGGAGAACAGGGGGCCGCCCTTGATTCCCAGCTCGCCGTCTTCGGTCCGCGGCTGGGGCCGCAACATCAACATCACCATTAGGCCGGCCAAGGCCAACGTGGGCGTGGCAATCCACGCCGGCCACCAGCGTCGTAAGCCCCGTGAGCCCCGTAAGCCCCGCGGCGCGACGAAGCGCGTGAAATGCGCTCGACTCTCGGCCGCGGTTTGCGCCGCCTCTAGGCACTCTACGCACGTCGTCAGGTGCGCTTCGACCCGCTCTTTTTCTGCGCCGGTCAAGGTGCCGAACGCCAGCCGGTCCGAAGTGAACGGCGAGATGTGCGGAGCACTCATGCGTCCCTCCGGATGAACTTGAGCGCGTTGCGATTGAAGTCGGCGAGGCGATTGACCACCGTGCGCCGCGACATACCCAGCACTGTGGCTACCTCGGTCTGCTCCATGCCGTCGACGTGATGCAGCCAGGCAACGTTGGCCACCTGAGGGTCGGCGCGCAAAATCAGCCGCTTGACCAAGTCGCGATTCGCCAGCACCGCTTCAAGACTCTCGTCGGCTCGCTCGGGCAAGCTCTCGCGCGGCTCGGCGCGCCGGCCGCGATTGCGCAGCTCGTTCAAGCAATAGTTGGTGGCGATGCGATAAATCCAGCCGAGGGCTGCGTCCGGCGTGCTGTCGAGATGGCGATGGACGCGCATGAAAGTCTCCTGTGTGGCGTCTTCAGCGGCGGCATTGTCGCCGAGGAGATTTCGACAGCGCGCGAAGATGACCGGCCCAAACCGCGTGTACAGGCTAGTGAGACGGTCCTCTACCGGTTCGACGCGCACGAAAGCTCAATCGGTGTAACCCGCCAGGGGCGCCGAATGCGCAAAATATTATTCGGCCGCTGGCATCCGGCACGCCGCCTGAGTTGCGATCAATCGGGCACGGCCTGCAAAATTGCGCTCATAGGACGAACGAACTGCGCGGAGTCGGCGAGGAACCCCGCGCCAACGGCTCGCGGCCGCTTAGGGCCCGCCGCAAAATAAGATGATCAAGCGAGGAGCCAGATGAGGTTGCGAATCCGATCAATCAGCTCGATCTGGTCGACCTGATCGAATCTGGTCGACAGCGTCCGCCTATGGCCCAGATCCGAAGACATGATGGAGCCGTTACGGCGTGTAGATTTCGATCGAGGAGAGCGGTGTGTTCCCGTTGGACAAACCGCCGGTGACCAGCACTTGACCGGTGTCGAGCACCGAGGCGACGTGGTCGCGGCGCGGCGCGGTCATGTTGACGGTGCGGGCGATGGCGTAGGTCGTGCCGTTGATCACGTCGCACGTCGGGACGTTGACGCGATTGCCGTCGTCGCCGCCGCAGATCAAGACATCGCCGGTCGAGAGCAGCGACGCGGTGTGGCGGGCGCGCGCGGCGGACAGCGCGTTGGGTAGCAGCGTGACAGCCGGTGGCGTCTTGGAAGGGTCAATGACGAATCCGCTGGCCACCGGCACGCCGGCGACGTAGCCGCCGACCAACAGGATCTTTCCTGAGGGCAACGTGGTGCACGTCGCGTTGGAGCGGTTCTCGACGCCGGCCAGCGTCGTCGCTTCGAAGCTCTGTCCAACGAGTCGCTCGGCCACGGTGCTGACGTCATCTGTCGCCGCGCCGCCCACGATGAGCGCACCGGCACCGTCGGCAAAAGTCGCCGCGCACGCGACATGTCCGCCGCGCGGCGTGACCATGGCCATGGCCGCGTTCTGCAGCATCTGCGTGGCGCCCACCGTGATGTAGGCCGCGGTGCCGACGCGCGCGCCGGTGCCGTCATAACCGCCGGTGATGAGCAGATCGCCGGCCCCGAGCGCAGTCAACTGCGGGCTCGAACGCGGCGGGACAGTATCGCCAGGCAGGTTGGTCCAGACACCCGCTTGACCAGCGGTTGGATCGAAGAGCTCGGCGGTGGGCACCGGGCTGGCCGTGGCCTCGAATTGCGGAGCCTGCGATCCGCCGAACAGCACCGCGGATTCGCCGATCGTCGCGGCTACCGCGTTGGCGCGCATGGCGTTGAGCCCGGTAACGTTGAAGATGGACTGCTGCAGCGTCAAGTAGATGGCCGCGGTGTCCACGACTTTGCGGGTGCTGTCCCGCCCGCCGGCGATCAGGATGCCGACGCCGGGAATGGAGGTCGCCGCGGCATCGGTGACGCCGTTCCCCAGCGCGGCTTTGGCCGGCACGATGCGGCCGGGTCGTCCGATCCACACCCAGGCCTCTTGATTGACCGCCTGCAGGGCCAGGACCGTGGTCTGTCCGTAGGCCACCAAATTGCCAATCGCGTCGAACAGATCGAGCCGCACCGTGCCCGGCACCGACAGCGGGCTCAAGTCGACCGACGCGGTGAAGTGGCCGCCGGTCACGGGGAAGGTCTTTTGATGAGCGCTGCTGCCGACGGTGATGCGGACCGTCTTGGCGTCGACGAATGGATCGTCGACCGGCGACACCACGACGTCGATCTGCAGCGTGCCCTTTTGCCCGCCGCACCCGGTGACGGCACCACCAAGCAGAAACATCAGAGCGACAGCGGCCACAGACGCGCCAGCGACGGGAAAATTAGTCTTAATCACGAGTGATCCTCTTGGTCTCGGGTGTTGCGGGCGAGCGCGGCCTGGCCCAGCTCACGGCTGCGGAGCGTGGCGGCCTCGACGGCGTTGATGAGCGTGGTGCGCAGGCCACCCGCTTCGAGCGTGTGCAGGCCGGCGATGGCGGTGCCGCCCGGTGAAGTGACCATGTCTTTGAGCCGGCCGGGGTGCTCGTGGGTGTCGATGAGCAGCTTGGCCGAGCCGAGCAGCGTCTGCGCCGCCAGCGCCTGTGCATTGTAGCGCGACAACCCCATCTTGACCCCGGCGTCCGACAGCGCCTCGATGATCAAGAAGACGTAGGCGGGCCCCGAACCGGACAGACCAGTCACCGCGTCGAGCTGCTCCTCATCCAGCACGATGGTCAGGCCGACCGCGTCGAACAGCTGCTTGGTGATCGCCAGATCGTCCTCGGTGGCATGGCGTCCCGGCGCCACCGCCGTCGCCGCCGCACCAACCAGGGCCGGCGTGTTGGGCATCGTGCGCACGACCCGCGTGCCCGGCGGCAGACGCGACTCGATGACCGATAGCTGCACGCCGGCGGCGATCGACACGACCAGCGCGTGCGGCTTGAGCGCCGGCCGAATCTCGTCCAGAACGCGCGGCAAAATCTGCGGCTTGACCGAGAGCACGACGATCTCGGCATGGCGCACGACATCGAGATTGTAGCGGGTGGCGTGGATTCCGTAGCGTTGAGCGATTTCGCTGCAGCGCTCGGCGCGCGGCTCCGAGCCGTACACTTGGCCGGGCTCGACGAGGCCCGCGGCCAAGAGACCCTTGATGAGCGCCTCGGCCATGTTGCCGGTACCGACGAAACCGATGGCCTGTGTGAGCTTCATTGCGGGCGGACAATACTCGGCAGCGGTCGGAGTGCCAAGCAACGTGACGCACGCCGGTTCATGCGGCTCCCTTGGCCCGCACCCGCCGTCGGCCGCGCGCAAACGAACCGTTGATCTTCGACGTGAATTGCGTTATGGCGCGCTATCGGTGGCGCTGGCTGCCAAATGAAAACGCGCCGCCCGTCGGCGAGGAGTGGCCAGGATGGTGTCGATGCGAGCATCCGGTTCGTTCGCCTTTGTGACTGCGACCGCGCTGTTGGCGTTGTCTCCGCTCGGCGCACACGCTGATGCGGCGCCCCACAGTGCGACGCGACCGCTCCGACCCGCGTTACACGTTGACCGTCACGGCCGTACGCTGCAAGACATCTGTCCCGAGTACGTGCTCAATCAGCGACGGTGTTTTGCCGCGCGCGTGTTGCCAATGTCGCTGGAAGCCGCCAACGCCGCGCAAAAAGCGATGCCCAAGCCGGCCAAGGGCGCCGCGACGGACCCCAACTGCACTTCTCAGGGCGGCAACGGCTCGACGACGCCGCCGGCCGGCACGATGACGCCGACCGATATTCGCGCCGCCTACAAGATTCCCAGCAATCTGTCGGCCCACGGCAAGATCGTCGCCTTGGTCGAGCTACCGTCCACGCACGGCCTGGACGACGTCAACGCGTACCGCAAGGCGTTCTCGATTCCGACGCTGGCGCCATGCACCAACAACGCGAGCGGCGTCCCCACGCCCAACGGGACCGCCTGCTTTGCCCGCGTTGGCGCCGACGGTACGGTCAACACCGTGTCGTCTACCGACTGCCCGGGCTGGTCGGGCGAAACCGGTCTCGACATGGACATGGTCAGCGCCGTCTGTCCGGACTGCAGCATCGTGCTGGTCGAGGCGGCTAGCTCCAACGGGCTCGACGCAGTCAACGCGCTGGCGGCCACCGTCGTCGGCGCTGACACGGTCAGCAACAGCTGGGGGGCGCCCGAAGGGCAGCTCCAAGCCAAAGACGACGAGACGCCGTACGCAAACGCCAAGACGTTGGCGTTCGCCGCCTCCGGCGACGCGGGCTACCTCGACGAAGACCAGAACAACGGCTCGTCGATCGGCGCCAACTTCCCCGCTTCGTCGCACTTCGTCATCTCGGTCGGCGGTACCAACCTTTCGGCAGGCAGCGGCAAATACACCGAGAGCGTCTGGAACGACGACGCCGTTCAGAAGGGCGCGGGGGCCGGCGGCAGTGGCTGCAGCATCGAGTGGGACATGCCGTCCTATCAGTCTTCGTCGGGCATCAACTTCGGCAGCTGCACCAAGCGCGCCTCGGTCGATCTGTCGGCGGCCGCCGAGTTCACCCCGGCATCCGGAACAAAGGGCGGCGGTATCGCTGCCTTTGCCGCCGATTCTGGCGGCTGGAATGCGGTCGTTGGCACTAGCGCCGCCTGCCCTCTGGTCGCCGCGATCTTCACGCTCACGGGTCTGGGCGGGGCCGACAATCACGCGCTCATCTACAAGAATCCGGCGGCCTTCAACGACGTGATCGCGGGCAGCAACGACAACGATAGCCAGTGCACGGATGTCAATTGCACCGCCGGCAAGGGCTGGGACGGGCCGACCGGTCTGGGCTCGCCCAATGCCACCCTGCTCGCGGCTCTGGCCGGCTCGCCGGTCGGGCCGACCGACATGGCGCAGCCCAACGGCAACCAGGACTTCGCGACGCCGCCGGACAACCACGATGGCGGCACGACGGAGCCGGGTCAAGGAGAGTTCGGCGCCACCTGCACGCAGCACCGGGAATGCTCCTC